>DASTZT010000248.1:0-3670 GCA_035764225.1 Ktedonobacteraceae bacterium | reverse complement strand
TAGAGATCGCGGACATCTTCGTCGTCAGCAAAATGGACAAGCCTGGGGCCGATCAAACCGTAGCCGAGCTGGCGATGCTCTTAAGCCTCGATTCTAACCGCCGCAAGGCGGCGTGGCGCATCCCCATCATGAAAGTCGCCGCCCTCAAAGGACAGGGCATTCCTCAACTCATCGACGCGATCCAGCAACATCGTGAATACTTGACTGAGAGTGGAATGATGGAACATCGCGCCCAGCGCCAGGTCCGCAGCGAACTCCAGGTGCTCATCATGCAAGCGGTGGCGAACTCGCTCAAATCCCATATCAGCGAAGAAGAATGGAACACCCTCATCGCCGACATCACCAGTCGCCAGCGTGACCCTTATAGCGTAGCGCAAGAGCTGGAGGCGCGTATCGGGTTGGATCACTAGCCCTGATCTCGCAATTTTTAAGGAATAACCACCTGAATACCTCTCAAGATACGTGAGAGGTATTCAGGTGGTTATTTTTGTGGCGACGAGCCATCCCCTGTGGCGACGCGATTGATCGCGTCAAACACGCCAACTTCAGCGCCTGCCTGGTCCCATGCCCCACCCGGCGGTAAACCGGACGGCATCAATGCCGTCGCCACAAGGGGATGAGCAGCCGCATGGGGGCAGGAGCAGCAGGCCGTCCAGAACCTCTGGCACACCACGTTAGTTAAGAATGGGTAACTTTACGCATGTTTCTACCTGCTCTTCGCATGTATAGTTCTCTCTAGTAACAGCATCCTATATCCGATTGCCAAATACATGGGTGGTTGCGTCCGGCTTAGACGTTTCGCTTCACACGAAACATGATAAGAATTGAGCTTTTTTGATAAGGAGGGGAGAACACTATGATAAGGTCACGTATGAGGTGCTCTGTTCCACAAAAGGCGGCACTGGCTGCGTTCAGGCAGACATATCCCACCTTTGATATGACCCAATCCCTTGATCGCCTTCGGGCCAGGGAGTATGCTCGCCTGGATGCTCAGGAGCATGTCTATCTGGACTACACAGGTGGGGGACTCTATGCTGAATGCCAGGTACGTGAACATATGGATCTGCTCAGCGGCCATGTGTTTGGCAATCCCCATTCAACCAATCCGGCTTCACAGGCCATGACCACCCTGGTAGACCGCGCTCGCCAGTCCGTACTTAACTACTTTCATGCGTCGCCCGATGAGTATGTCGTCATCTTCACCCCTAATGCCAGTGGTGCCCTCAAACTTGTTGGAGAGTCCTACCCCTTTACTCCCGATGGGCGCTATCTGCTCACCTTCGATAACCATAACTCGGTGAACGGCATTCGTGAATTCGCTCAATCCAGGAGTGCTAGCATCACCTATGTACCCCTTGAGCCGCCCGACATGCGTGTCAACGAGGCGCACCTGCATCAATTACTGGCGCAGGCTCGCCCAGGACAGCCCAATTTATTTGCCTTCCCTGCTCAATCCAACGTGACCGGAGTGCAACACCCGCTCGAATGGATCGCGCATGCGCAGAGCCTGGGCTGGGATGTGATGGTCGATTGCGCGGCCTTTGTCCCTTCCAACCGCCTGGATCTCTCTCAATGGTATCCTGATTTCGTCCCTCTCTCCTTCTATAAAATGTTCGGGTATCCAACGGGTGTTGGTTGTTTGCTTGCTCGGAAGGCTGCACTGGCTAAACTACGCCGTCCCTGGTTTGCTGGTGGCACAATAACCCTTTCTTCGGTTCTCGCTGCTGATACCCCAGGCTCAGGATTTTACCTGACTCCTGGGGAAGCGGGCTTTGAGGATGGCACAGTCAATTATCTCATGCTGCCTGCCGTAGAAATCGGGCTGCGTTACCTCCAGACAATCGGCATAGAGACGATTCACGAGCGGGTCAGGTGTCTGAGTGGTTGGCTCTTAGAGCAGTTGCTAGAACTACATCATAGCAATGGGCAGCCGGTGGTACGCATCTATGGCCCGATCACAACGGAGAAGCGCGGTGGAACCATCGCCTTCAACTTCTGTGATCCATCCGGGGTGGTCCTGGATTGTTATGCAGTTCAGGAGGAAGTCAACCAGTGTGGGATCTCGGTACGTAGTGGCTGTTTTTGTAATCCAGGCGTGCGTGAAATCGCTCTGGGCCTGGCACGCGAGGATCTGGCTTCGGTATTTGGCCAGAAAGAACGCATGGCATACGACCAGTTTCTGCATGTTATTGACGGTCGGAAGCAAGGAGCGCTACGTGTTTCGGTCGGACTGGTGACGAACTTCTCCGATGTCTACCACTTTCTCCAGTTTGCTCGGACCTTCATTGACCGCTTCGCTCCCCCATCTCTGACAGAGCCGAGCCAGATTTCACCGCAGTCCTTCCCCGTCTGTGAGTGTGGTTATAGCGATACCCGACAAAGGAAGCAGTTTTGTCCCAATTGTGGTCGAGCTAGCCTCGCGCTGTGATCTCGTTGAAAAGTGTTACTTTTACATATATTGACAAAAAAGTAAAATAACTGTATAAAATGCTAACCGCACATAAAACTTAATAAATGTAGCTGCTTATGGGTTTGTTAAGGGGGAATAAGGATTATGGTGTTAGCATTATTTTTTCTGCCTGCCAGCAACAGGAATGCGGATCACCTTTGCTGCTGGAGCCAGAGGGGTAACTGAGCCAGGCTCCCGATACACGCGGTTATCTCCTCGTCGGCATCAAGAGGAGAACCGACCAGCAGCGTCCTGGCCCCGAGTTGGGCGGCCCAGCCAAGCACATCAACGCCATCATCCACGACGATTGCCTCGGTTGGTCTGAGACCGAGATCGGCAAAGAGACGCTCAAAATACGTTGGTCCTTGTTTGAAGGTATTGATCAAATCAGCCCCGTAGCAGCGGCCAAAACAGGACCGCACACCTGCCGCTTGCAGGTAGCCAGCTATTTCAATGGAAGCGGCTCCAGAAGCGGTATGGAGCTGATATCCCTGCGCGTGCAAGGTCTGGATGGCCTCGACTGCACCTGGCAAGGCTGCCTGGATCTGGGTACTGAGAGAGGCGATAGCAGCTTTGGCCAGGGCGAGACATGCGTGCGAAGTCGGAATGGGAAGCGCTAATACCTCGCACATGCCGCTGAGCCACGAGACGTTGTAGGCGTCATGAAACGTGATGAAATCAGGGGTTGCTTGCTGTAAAACGTTTCCTTGAGCCGCGAGACGTTGTGTGACGAGCCGATGAGCTATGGTCCACTCCTGAGGGATCCTACCAAGCCGTGGGGCAAAATATGTCCCAATGAGGCAGGCCCATTGTTCAGCCTGTTGATGTTTCTCCGTGATGACCCCACCCAGATCGAGGAAGATGGTCAATTGCGTCATCAATGGCTCCTTCTTCTTGCTTCTGCTCGGTTTTGCTCTTTCTCAGTCTACACGCTGGAAAAGGGAAAAGGAAGGGTGAAAAGATGGCTCTAATCTCTCTCCAGAGCCCTGTTTACAAAGTGCGGCTATAGTGAGATCAGTCTAGCTATCGCTGTGGAACATGTGGATCAAAATTTTCCACCTATTACAGGGTCCGAAAGAATACAACAGTCAGTGGTCCAATTTTTGGAGAAGGATTTTACAGACTGGGTACAGAAAGCACATAATGTAGTATGTCCACAACCACCATCGATCTGCGGGGCCGCGATCTTATTATCACCCCGCCTGCTGAATGGCAGCAGCT
>DASTZT010000247.1:0-5322 GCA_035764225.1 Ktedonobacteraceae bacterium | reverse complement strand
CATACGACCCTGGGGCTTAAAAACTTGCGGCTACCTGGACGATGGACGGTTCCCCTGGAAGATGAGATTGTGCCTGTCTCTCCATCGATCCAGGAGCACTATAGTATACAGTCATCTCTGGAAATAGAGGAAATTTCTCCTCAACAGAGCGAGCTGTTTGCGGCTGGCTCCGTGTGCCCCTTTGGGCAAGGTCTGATTGGCCATGCCTGGGCTAGCAATGAGGCCGCTATAGTAAGCCAGGAAGAGTATCTCAACGGCTATCTCCAGGGCCGCCCTTTCCAGGCAGATGTTATACCTGTAGTGTATCTGAGCGTGCCGATTCGAGAAGCCATGCTGGTAGATGAAATGCATGGAAAAACGGCAAAAGTGAGTATGTTGGGGGTTGTTATCCTCTATCAGATTACGGCTGCGGGGAAAGCGACATTTCATCAGAAACATTGTTCCCAGGCGATTCAGTACGCGGAGCGTATTGCTCTCTACTTACAAAATGAGCGTTTGCGGCATTCAAAGAGCCGAACTAGCGAATACCTGCAATTATTGCAGGAGATCAGTACCGCCTTTCCCACCTCTGTGAAATTGTCAAATCTGGTGGAAAACATCTATCAATTTGTATCGCAGGTCGTTGATGTTTCCTCAATGCTGCTGACCCTCTACGACCGTGACACCGAGCGCATCTATGATGTCTTTGCTATCTGGCATGGCGCGCGGATTGATGGCCTCGCCGAACAGCCGATAGTCGCTTTGAAAGAGGAGCGACCGCTCTGGTGGCAGGTGACGCAGAAAGAAAAACGCATACTCCAGTTCTCACCCGCACAGGAAGCGCAGATGGCAAATCAGTATTATGAGCTACTTAATAATGGCGTCTGGGGCGATCAACGACAAGCTGAATCATTTCTCCTACTCCCGATGAAGATGTTTAATCGCGTGATAGGCTCCCTTTCTCTTGCCAGCAGGCGCACTAACGCGTATCACCAGGAGGAGATCCAGGTGCTGGAGACAATGATGCAGATTGTCACGGTGAGTATTGAAAATGCCAAGTTGTACGAGCGTGATCGTTATCTGCTCAAGGAAGCGAGCCAGCGCGAGGAGCAGCTGGCAGCGATTAACAGCGCGTTACAGGCCATTAGTTCAGTGCTGGATATGGATGAGCTGCTCAATAATCTGGTCGAGTCGGTGGCGATGCTGATAAAAGTGCATATGTGTGTGTTCTTCCAGCTCTCAACGACGAAAGAAGAGCTAGTCGCACATGCGTTATATGCGCCAAGCAGCGTCAATATGATGGATGATGGCAGCGGATATCCCGATGCGGAGCCACCTGGCGGGAAAGGCGGCCATGCTGACTTGATAAAAACGATCCGCCTGCCCTTTCAAGGAACGTCGCTGGAACAATTGGTACAGGAGGGCTTCTTCTATCTTGATGCCGCTAAACTGGAAGAGCTGGCGCAGCAAAGCGGAGAGGGAGGAGCGATCTTTCTGGAAGAACTGCAATCGCAGCGGATGCTGATGATCCCCATGACCTCTCAGGCATCTTTAGTTGGTATTCTCGCTGTACCCACTCCTACAGAGAGTCGCGCATTTCGCCCTAAAGAGATCGGCACTTTGCTGGCAATCTGCGCTCAGGCGACAAGTGCTATCCGCAATGCTCAGCTTTTTGAGGAGAAGCAAGAGGCCTATGCCGAACTAGAGCGCCTCGATAGGCTCAAAGATGAGTTTCTAGTGACTGCTTCTCATGAGTTACGTACTCCTCTAAGCGCGATCAGTGGGTATTCTACGCTCTTAAAGCGCCAGAGTACGCGCATTTCCTCACAGAACGTTCTGCGCTATGCCATGAAAATCTCCGGCGCGGCGCAACAATTGACCGATCTTGTGTCAAGCATGACTGAGGCGGCAAATATCAGCGCAGTAGAAAAAAATCTTGAGCTACAAACCGAGCCGGTACAGGTGCTCGCCGCTGCGGAGATGGCGGCCAATATGCTTTCGTTAAGCACCAGACAGGAAATAACGTTGCAGATCGATCCTTTGCTCTGGATTAGCGGCGACGTGCCGCGCGTTCGTCAGGTGCTGACAAATTTGCTTGAGAATGCCACAAAATATTCTCCACCGGAAAGCCATATCCAGATTTCTGCCCTCGCAACGACGCTTGATCTAGCCGCATCGCTGCTGCCTGAAGGCCAGATCGATCACGAGCAAGTCATTGAGCAAGGGGCTATGTCTGTGGTGCTGGTACGTATACAGGATCAGGGCGAAGGTGTGCTATCAGAAGATCGAGAGCGAATCTTTGAAAAGTTTGTGCGTGCCCCGCGCTCTTTGACCACGCCTGTACGAGGCTCCGGGCTTGGATTGTATATTTGTCGCCGCTATATTGAAGCGATGGGTGGTAAACTCTGGCTGGAGCGTACTGTTCCCAATGAGGGTTCAGTTTTTAGCTTTTATCTGCCGCGCATTGAGCCTCCTATCTCTGTGGAGGAGCAAGAGCACAATACCTATCAGACCTCGTAAAATATTTGTCTTTGATCGGCACCAGGTCCAAAAGCTCGTTACCCTACAAGCGAGCCTTCAAAACTCGCTTGTAGGGTATAGTTTAGCCTGGATAAACAGTTCCTCGCCTGGCTTACACTTTGAAGCCGCCCAGGTTGCCCAGGCTTCCCAGTTCTTTCTGTAACTCTTGCGAAGAATTGAATGTTTTGTCAGGGAGACGCTCAAGCGCGCTGATGATCTGGTTGTTTGCTCCCATTTGCTGCGCCTGTCGAATCAGGTCAGCTTTCCCAATCGGAAATGGTATTTTGTTGAGCAACTGGCTGATCTGCCCAGAATTGATACTCATCTTGTTACCTTTCTTGCAATGTAGCTGTTCGCTACACGCTATCAGTTAGGTACCATCCCTGGCAATCAAATTCCTATTACCATTGTACAACCTCACTGATGCTCCGCCCGGCACCTCAATGGTTGCTTTGATACATCAGCTTCAGCCAGTTGCTCTTCATCTAGAGTAATGCTTCATTGGTTGAAAATGAAGGATCGAAGTGTGATATTTCTTCTCGATAGGCAGAATCGCCCATCTCCAGATGCGCCTTAAAGTCCAGGTGAGCCTGTGCTTTGTTGCCAAGCTGGAAATGGCAGATGCCACGCTGGTAGAGAATATCTTGCATGTCTGTCTTGTCCAGGGCCAGCGCCTGCTCGTAATCAGCTATTGCTTGCTGCCACTGTTCTTTTGCCTGGTAGGCCAGACCCCGGTTATAAAGTACGGTAGCGTTGCGATCCAGCTCCAGGGCATGAGTCAAGTCTGCGATAGCGGCCTCAACATCGCCCTGTTCGAAAAAAAGCACTGCCCGATTGGTCCAGGCGGCAACAAGAGCAGGCTCATGTTCCAGAGCGGTTGTAAAAGCTTCCAGGGCATCTTTGGGACGCTCTTCTGTCATGGCTATCAAGCCCAGGGTAGAGAGAAACTGCGCGTTGCCCGGACTGAGTGTTAGCCCATGTTCTACATCGCGTCGCGCCGCCTCCAACTCGCCGCGCTCATGAAGCATGCTGGCTCGGTTGATAAGGGCATCAATATAGTCTGGGTCCAATTCTAGTACGTAGTTATAATCAGCCAGGGCCTCTTCATCGCGCCCCAGTGTCGAGAGCACGCCCGCGCGGTTATAGTAAGCTTCAGGGTATGGTGGGCTATAGCGGATAGCATTTTCGTAATCGGCCAGAGCCTCTTCATTGCGCTTTATGCGGCGATAGAGGTTGCCCCGGTCAAAATAATATTCGCTGTAGTGAGGATCTTGCTCGATGACCGCAGTGTAGTCGGTCAGAGCCTCTTCAATTTTGCCCATGCCAGCGTAAACCTGAGCGCGATTATACAGCAAGACGGAACGGTGCAACATGTGCTCTCCTGGTTCCAGCTCGTGATTCAGGCGCTCCAGCCCATCTGTCACAAGTTGCAGCGCCTTTTCAGGATGCTTCAGGTGTACTTCGATGAGAGCCAATCCGTTCTGGTTAAAAACGGTATTGAACGCACGCTCCTTTGGATCAAAGAGGTGTTCAGCTATGGCGATGGCCTGATTGATCCATGCCTTTGCCAGGGTGTGGTTACGATAATCTTCAGGATGATGCCTTGTATAGAGCATCGACGTGGCGTAAGCTGCTTGCATATGAATAGATGCGCTGGTGGTCGTGGCCCGCGCTTCGTTATAAAGCCCCTCCGCCTCTTCTGGTCGTCCCAGGGCAGCCAGAGAGGTGGTATTTTTCGTCGTGAAAATCCAGTAGTAGCCGAGCTGTTTTTCCCAATCAATGACCTTACGCCCGCGATAACCCAGATCGACCGTTGCTTCGTAGTAACCCATGTTGATGCAGTAGTCGAGGGCTACCTGTAAAGCTTTAGCTCCGCGCTGTGCGGGATCACAGCCATGTTCACAGTGATAGGGAATGGCTCCCAGCTTGAGTGACCATTGTTCGAGCTTTTCCAGTTCGTCCGCCTGACGATCATGCATGGCCTGGCGTGTCGGTGTATCAAGCAGACGATAGGCAATCAATTCCGGTAACGCGTCGCTGGTGCAGTTGGAGGCAATATAAGCCTGCGCCAGTGCTCTACATGTTTCTGGCGACAATTGCTCAACGAGCCTCTGCATGCCCTCTTCAAATGAAGAGCCTTCAGGGTGCTGCTGACCAGGTTCGGAGGTGAGAGCTTTTAACGGTTCCCATTCCCCATGCCAACCCGCGCTATGCTGGATCAACCATTCTTTCCAGTCCGCCGGGATGGACCAACTCTGCAATTGTTGCTGTCGTTCCTCCTTTGTAGGAGGTTCGAGTCGTACGCAGTGCGCATAGATTGAGAGCGCGGACGCGATGGTTGGTGGCAAGGTGTCGTCAGTCGTGCCAACTGTTACCGTAATCTGCTGTGGGTCGGCCCGTCGCAGCAACACGCTGATCAGTTCCTGGTCAAGAATATCAGCAGCATGAACATGTTCAAAACAGATGGCAATGTGATGATATACTCCCAGAGCGATGCAGCCCTTCAAGAAATCGATCAAGCCATGAGCCAGGCGCAAGGTTCTCAGGCGTGAGTAGAAACGGGTGCGCTCCTCCGGTACAGCCAGGGAGGTCAGAGTCTCTGTGGAGACGGAAAGCAAGGACTTGAGTTCCGGGGCGATGGATAGGATTTCGACTGCATGAGCATCGGCATGATCGGGACAACGTGAATACACAGCAGGTACGAGCTGTCTCAGCAGTTCCCCTACGCCGGTATAGGGGCCACGATGGTTGCGATGGCAATCAACAACAAATGCAGCATCTGTCTGGCCCTGCGACGCCTCCCAAAAAGCGATGCGATCTCCG
>DASTZT010000246.1:0-4979 GCA_035764225.1 Ktedonobacteraceae bacterium | reverse complement strand
TATATTGTGCAAGACCAACATCGCCTATCAAATTTGGCCATTGCTCTTCGCCGATCAACGTATGGGCAGTCCGCAAGATCTGGAGAAAGTGGCTATTGCGCGAAAGCTTGAGTTGTGACACGCGAGGCGCAAAGCCTCTGGATGGTAGAGAGGTGAGAACCGCTGCATCTCGCGTGATTCTGATATTTCTCCGTAAGGAAGGTGTAAAGTTCCACAAAGAGTTAAGGAGTTGCAAGCATTCTTGCGAAAGCGTATGCGTAGAACGATTAGAGGAGCTGGCATAAAGCGGCAATTCTATTGAAGAGCGTATTTGTAGGAGGACAAGGGGTATCTCTCTTCCCAGATCATGGCCCAGACGGCCTAGAAGACGGGAAAAAAGAGGATGTTGTGCAGTTTCTGCCTGTCCGAGTATGATTGCCTGCGGATGAATATGTTCGCGGAGAGATCGCTCAACTGCTTGGTAAAGACTATGTGTTACCAGCGGGCGGTAATCGACCAGGGATAGGAGACGGGCTATCTGTTGGGCGCGTTCCTCTTCGGCATCGATAATGAGAAATGTAGGATATACAGACGCAAAATCCTTTACTGGAAACACGATAAAATTGTCCCTCTGCTTTCAAGCATAATTACTCAATGTAGACATCCGTGAGTCTAATGATGGCGGCCCTCCAAAAAGGAAATCTGTTAGGACCAGAAATTACTTCCTGCGCCATAGTATCGGTGAATCTAAGATAGTATGTCAATATCCCCCCAAAAGGTGCTATGCTTTAGAAGTACCTCCGATAATTGATTGCTCTTGCAAAGGGTAGCATGATCGAATTTGCGTACCCCACAATACGTGGTATCTACCAGTACTCCAGGCTGAAAAGGGCTTTTGCTGGTTAACAAAGGCCTTGACTTTTTTGAGGAGCGGCGAAGAAGTTCCCGCTCCCCAAAAAGTCAAGGCTCTGTGATAATTGGGAGGGTCTATCAATAGCGTTTAATGGATATGAATAGTCACTTCGGCGCTCATACCAGGCATCAGCGTTCTACCAGTATCACCGACAAAAGTAATAACCACCGGAATGCGTTGTCCGACTTTCGTGAAGTTCCCGCTCGCGTTATCCTGGGTGGGAAGCAGCGAGAATGAACCTGCGGTGGCCTGAACAATCTGCTGCACTTTGCCAGTGAATGTTGTGTCGCTATAGGCGTCAACATGAATATCAACGTCTTGTCCAAGTTTGATCGTATTGATCGCATTTTCATCGACAAAAGCTGTAATCGTGACCGCATCGAGATTCGTCAGCTGGACAATGGTCAAGCCTGGCACAACGCCCTGTCCCTGGATGGCTGGTACTTGCAGGATGGTTCCATTGGTCGGGCTAGTGACGTTGATTGTCGCAGGGGCCACGCGCGTCCCGGTGACTGGAGCGGATGTGATCGTGGCAATGGTCTGACCCGCCGCGACTTTGTCACCCTGTTTGACTGTCAGGCTGCTGATCTGACCACTCGTGGGTGCGCTGATAGATAAGATCGTGCCTGTGACTTGAGCATCATCGGTTCGATAAGAGATATAGTTACTATAAAGATAGTAGGCGATCCCTCCGGCGATAGCGAGCATCGCAAGGACGACCAGTGCTGGAACAAGAATCATGCGTCGCATGAGGTATTCTCCTTTGATAAAGCAATATGAATGCATGGGGGACATGCGCTAAAAATGTCTCTCAAAAAGGTTATATAATCGTATCGCTATTCTACCAGTATCATTGGGAGCGCTTCTAACTCCGCTTCTCCGTTTGCCTGAGCATCTTGCGTTGGGATGTGAGCAGGCTTGACGTTATTCCTCACAAAGAGGACCGCGATAACGGCCAGGACAGTAACCAGCGCTGTAAATGTAAAAGCATCCTGAAGCGAGAGAATAAAGCCTTGCTGTTGGATGAGACCAGCGACGAGTTGCAACGCTGTGGTACGGGCGGCGTCCAGGCTTGCGCCTTGCGCTACAAAGAGCGCCTGCAAACGTGGTAGTAGTTGACCAAGCGGAGAGCTGCTCGTGACCTGTTCAGCAAGGTGGTTGTAATGCATCTGGCTTTGCGTCTGGACGAGCGTTGCCAGTACCGCAATGCCCAACGAACTTGAGACTGCTCGCGATACCGTATTGAGCGAAGAAGCTTGAGCAAGCTGGCGAGGGCCAATCTCTGATAGTCCTGCCACAGTCAAAGGCTGGACGCAGACGCCAAGCGCCAGTCCTCGTATAATCAGCATTGCTTGCAGCCACCAGAACGGCGAGTTCAGCGTAATCAGCGAAAGCTGCCAGCTCACAACAATCAGCGCAATCAATCCGGGAATCATGACTGACCGAACGCCAATGCGGTCAACCAGCCGACCTCCCACAATCACGCTGACCATCGATGCCAGGGCCTGGGGCAATAAAATCAGTCCGGCCTGAAAGGCGCTCAGTCCCCGGATACTTTGCAGGTAAATTGGGAAGAGAAAAATGCCACCAAACAGGCTAAAGATGACAAACACGCTGGCAATCGTGCTGGCGCGGAATGGCCCATTTCTAAACAGACGCAGGTCGAGGAGGGGCGATTTTTCCCGTCGCACGCGCGAAAGCTCAATGGCAATAAAGATGATGAGCGCGAGGATGCCTCCGGTCAGGAAGCTCAGAATCTTTGGCGAACCCCAGCCATCGGTGCTGGCATCAGAAAGCGCGTAGAGCACGAAACCGAGGCCGACCGCCGCGAAGAGAAAGCCGAAAAAATCGAAGCGTGCATTGGTTTCAATATGGGTTTCTTGTAGCAGAGCACTGGCGAGTATCACTGCCATAATCCCAATCGGCACGTTGATATAGAAAATGGATTGCCAATCTGCGAAGGTGACAAGATAGCCACCGAAGGTAGGTCCAAGCGCCGGTGCAAGCAAGGCGGGAATGCCAAAAAAGCCCATTGCTGTGCCACGCTCACGCGGGGGAAATTCGCGGAAAAGCAGGGTAATGGAAAGTGGAAACAACGCCGCTCCCCCTGCTCCCTGCAAAACACGGAAGAAGATGAGGGCGGGTAAGCTCCATGCCAGACCACACAGGGCCGAGCCAGCAGTAAAGGCGGCCAGTGAGAGTATGTAGAAGCGTTTGGTTCCAAGTCTGTCAGAGAAGTATGCGGCTGTCGGTGTAATAATGCCCTGGGTCAGGATGTACGCTGTCAGTACCCACTGGACACTATGGATATCCGCGCCAAAAGCTGTCTGCAGACGAGGGATAGCGATGTTTACAATGGTTTGATCGAGGATGCTCATAAACACCCCGATGATGACCACCATTGCCACGATCCACTTGTACTCCAGTCTTCCGCTTTGCCGTGTGGCTTGTGCGTTGACTTGCATGTGGATAGACTCCTTCTCATAAAAGAAGACGGAATAGAGAAAAGTGAGCGCGAACCGGGAGTTACAGCCCTTTGGCCGGTTGATCGCGTCTGGTTATGCCGTACAAGAGCAAGGAAACCAGTTGATCGATGGCTTCCTCGCGCGAAAGGTGCGCAAACGGTAAGAGGTCGGATAAGCCCTGAACCAGGGTGCGCATCGTGAACGACATAGCGAGAATCTGTACAAACAATGCAGCATCAATATCTTGCCGGAAATATCCCTCCTCCTGTCGTTTTTTCACATACGTAGTGATGCTCTGTCGGCCTTTCATAATTTTATCGGCAAGAATATGGGCTGCTTCTGGATGAGTATGGATGAGCAAGATGGTGAGGCGCATCGCCACGCTCTGAGCAGCAGAGTCATAGAAGCCACCTGCGATACGGCGCAGGATGGTTTCGTCGTCAAGTTCAATCCCATTTTGTAGCTCTTGCTCTATCTGCTCAATGGTTTGACGTAACAGCATATAGGGCGTGGTCTGCTCTATCACGGCAGCAAGAAGATCATTCTTGTTATGGAAATACCAGCAAAGCGCCCCTCGTGAAACGCCTGCCTCGGTAGCAATATCATCCAGGGTAGCGCCAGAGGTGCCGGAGCGCGCAAAAACTCGCAGGGCTGCATCGACGATGGCCTGACGAGTGTCCTGTGTCGGAGTGTCGCTGATAAGGCCGGTGCGTACAAGTTCTGCCCGCAACTCCTCTTTCCCTCCTGGGAAATGATAGTAGAAAGCTGGACGCGAAAGTTCCGCCTCTTTTACTATCTCATCAATAGTGATTTCGTCAAAGAGGTTTTTCTGAGCGAGGCTTCCTGCTGATTGAATCAGCCGCTCTCTCCCAGTGTTTTTCCCTTTATCTGGATGAGATTCTGTCATAAATACTCATTCCGCGAAGAACAATTTTTTTATACTGGACGAAAGTTTAGGACTATACTGTCTAGTATTATGTGTAAGTGTAGTAAAGATATTACAATATGTCAAGATATGGATGGGATGAGATGGGCTTTATTGGCTGATGTGACTACTTCTTCTTGCGTTTCGTTACAAATAGCGATCCGAAAAGATGGTTGGAGGCAAGCATGCACAAACTGAGAAACAAGAGGATCCTTGCTCTTGTCGTCGGGATTGGCCTCATGATAGCTCTGCCTTTTTTGTTATGGGTCGGCATTTCCCTTTCCTCACAAGGCTCAAGCCTGGTTTATACTGTCAATAGCTGGATTTTTTCTCTCTTGACGTTGGCTCTGGAGCCGATCATTGTTGGGGGAATCGTTGGAACGTGGATACGGGGAGGCACGGATCATCCCTGGCTACGAGCCAGTGGCTTTGGCGTGCTTGCCTGGTGGTTGCTTCTCTTCGTGCTTTTCATCGCCGTCTTTCTCTGGGAGGTGTCTCAGGTTCCCACCTCTCCCCCTAATCCCTCTTATTATAGCGGAAGCGGCCCGCAACCGGGGTACGGTTTCGGGATCTTTTTGGGGGCTTCCATCTTCTACGGTGGAGCGTATGCGGCGGTGGGTCTTCCCTTCATTCTGCTTGGGGCTGCCTTCACCTACCCACGCCGAGGGGTTGTCTATGAAACTCATTGGTGAGAGGC
>DASTZT010000245.1:0-5807 GCA_035764225.1 Ktedonobacteraceae bacterium | reverse complement strand
AGGCCATATTTCTTACGGCCTCGCGTCGTCTGTAATGCTTGCAATTTGCTGATACGGGGATTCGATGAACTGGTGATGAGCGTCATAATAATCCGATTTTATCACATTTCACTTGAACCGCCATATTAATCCGATACTCTTGAATCTTCGTACCGACTCGATTCTATCGCGTCCGCTTTAGCACCTCTATATTGGCAAGCCACCTGACGGAACAGGTGGCGCTGGACAGGCAATAAATTGGACGCGCTAAAGCGGGTCGGTACGAAGAGTTTTCACTGGACCAGGAGCGGCGTAACAGCCCGATGCTATCGCATCCGCTTGAATCTTCGTGGCGACGAGATTGATCACGTCCGCTTTAGCGTCATAAGAGCCAGGAGGCGGTAAACCGGACGGCATGAATGTCGTCGCCACAAAGGTTTTTATTCGGAGACGGCTGCCAGGGCCGTTTTAACGATTGAGCCGAAAGCGGCTTCATCATTCACGGCCATTTCAGCCAGAATCTTGCGATCAACATCGATATTGGCAACGTGGATCGCGTGCATGAGCTTGCTATAGCTTACGCCATACATGCGAGCGGCAGCGTTAATACGTGTAATCCAGAGGCCACGCATATCTCGTTTGCGGGTTCGCCGATCCCGGTACATATACGCCATCGAGCGCATAACCGACTCGTGCGCGGGACGAAAGAGCCGTTTGCGCGTACCACGATGGCCCTCAGCCATCTGTAAAACTTTCTTATGCTTTTTATGAGCGGTAACGCCACGTTTTACTCTGGGCATAGTTCTCTACTTATCCTCCTGATTTACTGTGTTAGAAAGCGTAGGGGAGCAGACGTTTCATCCGGCGCATGTCGCTGGGAGCCAGTTGAAAGTCTTTGTCAGCCGAACGAACAAGCCCTGGTGATTTGTGGCGGCGCAGATGACTGATGGCGATCTTACGGCGCATAAACTTGCCAGAAGCGGTGATTTTCACCCGCTTGGCCATTGCCTTGTGTGTTTTTAGTTTCTGCTTCATTTTCTTTCTCTCTAGATATCTTTACGGGGCAACATTCTCTTTTTTCCATGCACAAACCATCACTGTGTGAGCATAAGAAGCGCAGACACAACAGGAAGGTGGCAGTAGAAGCGGTTTATGATTGAAAACCCTTCAATTTATAGGTCCATCAAAGGCGCAGAGAAGCCTTTTTCAGGAACTAGACCCCGCATGCGCAACGATTATAACATAGGCATAGCATCCGTGCAATAGTCCTGTGACCCAGTGACCCACCTTTTCTTTGCTATTTTTTCCCCTTTTCCACTTTTGTAATGCATGATAAGAATAGCTATATGAAAAAGGAGTACACCCCGACTCTATTGTCAGACAGGGAGAACAATGTTATAATGGCGTGGTATTGATGGCCTCCATCCTGGCATTCTTATCGACATCAACGATGTCACAGGCATAGCCAGAGAGGGTATCAATCCCACGACTGACGTGGGACAATTTTTGTTGAGGCCGCGAAAAATTGAGCGGCATCTGTTGCTAGCATCAATGTTGTGTTGATGCTCCACTACTCTGGCAGCAATTGAGCTTGCAAAAAGCAACCTGACCAGAAGTATACCCAAAGAAAGGAGGTTGCTTCGTGAGACGAGACTACGAACTTGCGTTCATTCTCAATCCCGAAGTCAACGAAGAAGAGGTACGCGCCGTTCAGGATCGTATCGAACAGATCGTCGCAACCTATGGCGGTCAAATCGTGAAAGTCAATCAGTGGGGGCGTCGCCGTCTGGCCTATCCCATTGAACGCCATCGCGATGGTCTCTACACATTCATTGATATGATTCTGACACCAGAGACTGTAGCCGAACTCGAACGCATGCTAAAGGTTTCCGAGATCGTGCTCCGGCATATGGTCAAGAGGCGCGATCCTAAAGCGGTTCAGAAAGAGCGTGAGGAACGCGAAGCCCGTGCGGCTGCTGCCGCTGCCGCTGCGTCTGCCGCTCCTGCCGAAGAGGCAGCAGCTGAAGCTGAGGCGGAGACAATAGCAGAGCAAACGCCTGAAGAGGCTCCTGCGCTCGCAGAAACTCCTCTAGAAGACGTTCCTGTGTTGATAGAGGCGGAAACGGAAGATGTTCCACCGGCCATTGTTGAAGAATCGATTGAAGCCTGATCGGCAGAGAGTCGGGTACGGTCATTCAATCTCCAAAATAAAGAGTCGGGGTTTGTTTATCACGGCGAAAGGATGTTGAGCGATGAACAAAATTATGTTGATTGGGAACCTGGGAAAAGACCCCGAAATGAGCTATACTGAAGGTGGCGTTCCTTTTACAAGGTTTTCGCTCGCGGTTAGACGGATCGGGAAATCATCGACAGGTGAACGCCAGGATGAGACCGATTGGTTTAATATCGTGGCGTGGCGACAGCTTGCGGAAACATGCAACAACTACTTAAAAAAGGGCCAGAAAGTGTTCATTGAGGGACGCCTGACTCAGCGGAAGTACACCGATAAAAATGGCGTCGAACGTATGGCCATAGAGGTTACCGCCAGTGATATGGAGATGCTGACGCCAAAGGGACAGGGAGGCCAGGGGTCCAGCTCGGATACTTTCCTGAACAATCCCGATTCGCTTGGAGAATTGGAGGATCATCCCTTCTGATTTGAAGGAGAAAGTTTGTGCAGAGACGTAATGAAGGCGGTCCGTCCTCTCATCGCCGACGCGATGGTGGGCGAGGGGAGCGTTCATCGCGCCGCAAAACATGTCAGTTTTGTCATGACAACGTGCGCGAAATCGACTATAAAGATGCCACCCGCTTTATGAAGCGATTCATTTCTGATCGTGGGAAAATCGAGCCTCGTCGCAAAACTGGCACCTGTGCCAGGCATCAGCGCGGCTTGAGCACGGCGATCAAACAGGCTCGCTTTATGGCGTTGCTCCCTTACACTGCTGAGCATATGCGTGGGATGTAACCAGTAGTAAACGTCCCGTACAGGATCAGGAGGCAGAGGTTCTCTGTCTCCTTCTTGGAGTGCTGGCTCCTCTTTATGGCTCTCTCCCAGGAGCCAGGAGTACTGCATCGGAGGTTTTATGAATAGTCAGACGGCACGGCGACCCGAAAGTCAGCGACCAAATCGTACTGCTAAAACCAAAAAATATGTAAAACAGACGGCGCACGTCGAGGCACGTCGCGATGGCAAACCTCTTATTTTTGGATGGGGAGGCCACCTCTCTCACAACGAGAAAACGCGTATTCAGCGTCGTGCTATCTGGGCCATCACCGCTCTCGTTTCCTTATTAATCATTGCAGTTGTGGTCGGATATTGGGTAAATATTAACGTTATTGTCCCGAATCTTGCTATTACCAGCGTGAATGGTCAGCCCATTCCACAGTCCGATTACCGCAAACTTGTGGCGGTCAAAGCTCAGCTTGAACTCAATAAACTGTATGGACGCCACGGTCTGACTGTTCAACGCGATAACTTGCGCAAACAAGGACTGGACCAGCAGAAGGTTATCGATGATACAAACAAACAGATTGATACCCTAAATAAACAGGTCCAGGCATTGCCTGCCGGTCCAAGCACACAGCGCACCAATTTACAGAACCAGCTTACTGCTGCCAAAGCGAAGGTTGCTGACGCGACCAAACAGCGCGATTCGTTCAATTCACAGTACAACGATATGCTCAATAACACCATCCCGCAAGAGCAGCAACTCTATACTCAGACCCAGATTGGCAGCGATAGCGCGAACTGGCTACAAGATGATGCCGTGCTTCGCCAGTGGCTAGCCAAACAGTCATCAGATGTCCGCGCTAAAATCGAACCAACGTCCAGCGCCATTGATCGCGCTGTTCACGACTTTGCGGCGGATTTTGCCACGTCCAGCACCTACAACCAATTTCTTAGCGATGACGGCATTAGTGATGCCGATGTGCATACGATGTATGCTCTGATCCTGCGTCGCGATAACGCGCAGACCTATCAGGCATCGCTCATTGTCTCACCTGCACGCCAGGTGCATGCACGTACCATCACCCTCAGCACAACCGCTGATGCCAACAATATTCTGAAGCAGCTTCAGCAGCCTAAAGCGGATTTTGCTCAGTTAGCTAAAACCAAGTCTGTCGATACCAGCACCAATAGCAAAGGGGGCGATCTGGGTTGGCTTGTCCAGGGACAATATACTCAGAACAATGCCGACAATATCAGCGGCCTGATCGACAACTGGCTCTTTGATCCCGCTCGCAAGGTGAATGAACTAAGCCCGGTATTGACGGAGAATGGTACCTACCACATTCTCCAGATTCTCGCTATCGATCCGGCGCGTCCGGTCGATGCCACCACACTTCAGTCGCTCAAGGGCAACGCGCTGACCGCATGGCTACTATCGCAAAAAGCGCTGCCAGGCGTGAAAGTCGGATCTATCGACCAGGATAAGCTGCTCGATCCATTGAACATGCCTCCTGGGCTTCCTTCCTCAGCGCCTGCACAAGCTACGCCTACTGATACTGGGGTTCCAGGCGGCGGGCTTCCTCCTGGGGTTCCCGGAGTTCCAGGCGGCAACCCACCAGGATCTGGACAATAATCGCAGGGGACTCTGCAAGCTTCTATAAGTAGCCCAGGCAGGTAAATAATCTGCCTGGGCTATTGTATAATAGGATTATTCAATTTAATTATTCAACTAACAGGCGAGCATAAGGAACAAGCCATTATTGATGACGACGACTACCTTCGATACAACCCAGAACAGGCAAATGCTTTTACAGCAGACAGAACCCATTCAGCAACTTCTGAATACTGCTTCGCTCTACCTGCATATCCCATTCTGCCATACCCGCTGCCACTATTGCGACTTTAATACCTACGCAGGCATGATGCCGCTAAGAGAACCTTATGTTCGCGCCCTCCTGACGGAGATTATGCTGGCGGGCAAAATGGCTCAGGGCCAGAACGAGCAGCCATGTCGCTCCCGCACGATCTTCTTTGGAGGAGGCACCCCTAGTCTGTTGAGCGTGTCACAGATCACGCACTTGCTCAACGCTTGCTTTCGTTCCTTCATGGTTGATAAGGATGCCGAGATTACCCTGGAGGCCAACCCCGCGACATTAACGATGGCTCAACTGGCAGGGTTGCGCCAGGCTGGCATCAACCGCCTGAGTCTGGGGGCGCAAAGCTTTGATGCACAACTGCTTAAAACGCTGGGCCGCATCCATGCGCCAGACGATATCTCGCAGGCAGTACAACAGGCTCGTGCCGCCGGTTTTACGTCCATCAATCTCGACTTTATGTTTGGCTTGCCGGGACAGACGATGCAACACTGGCGCGAGACGTTAGCACAGGCGCTGGAACTGCATCCAGAACATTTCTCGCTTTACTCGTTGATCGTTGAAGAGGGAACGCCCTTTTATACCTGGGTTCATGAAGGTCGCATCACCCCTGGCGATGAAGACCTGTGCGCCGACATGTATGAGTATGCCGATGAGCTGTTGCAAAAAGCAGGCTATGTGAATTATGAAATTTCCAACTGGGCATTGCCGGGCCATCATAGCCGCCATAACCTGACCTACTGGCAAAACCTGCCCTATATTGGAATGGGAGCTGGAGCTTATTCAAGCTTCAACGACAGACGTTTCTCCAATGAGCGTGAGCCGTTAGCATACATCAAAACCCTCAAAACGCAACGCTTACCAGAGGTCGAGAGCGAGGTCATTGGGCGCGAACAGGCCATGTCTGAAACAGCTTTTCTCGCACTACGCACCGCTATGGGCCTTCATCTCCCAACTTTCGAGCAACGTTTTGCTATACCATTCAAACAGTTTGTCGGTGA
>DASTZT010000244.1:0-3072 GCA_035764225.1 Ktedonobacteraceae bacterium | reverse complement strand
CGCCTCCTGAACTTCGTCAGAAAGGGCGAGATAAGGTACGTATGTTTGCATTGTTCCTCGAATGCCACTCTCTATGGCGTGATAGCTAGCTGGTTGCCGATTACGCTATTACGAGAGAGTACCATAAGTTATGTGGAAGTGACAAATACGCAAGACCTTTATATCAGTGGTACCGTTTGCGCCGCGCTATGAGGGCATGCTATATTACCTTTTGAAGGGGCGATGCAACGACATTGTTATGCTCTATAACACCTGTTTTTGTCGCTCTTGATTGATGTTGGTATTTGGTTGAACAAAAAGTAGGAGTGATGTATGAGCTTTTCAAAAAAATTGCTGACCACCGGCGTAGTTGTTGGTGGGGTACTGGGCGTACTGGCTATTTTCAATAGAATGACTGAATCGATGGCGGGCGAACTCGATACTGTGTTGACTGGGGAAGAGCGCCGCTATCCCTGGAAATATGGCGATATGTTCTATGAGGTCAAAGGGGCGACCGATGCAAAGCCTCTGGTGCTCATTCATAGCTTTGGGCCTGGTGCCTCATCGTATGAATGGCGGAAGAATATTGATGTCCTGGCAGAGCAATTTCGCGTCTATGCTCTAGATCTGCTGGGGTTTGGCCTCTCAGACCATCCCGCTATCGTTTACACGACCGAAACGTTTACCGACCTGATTCATGACTTCCTCAAAGAGGTTGTGGGGAAACCTGCTGTTGTGGTTGCGCATGGGTTGCCCTGTGCTTACGCCATCGCCTGTGCCTATCGTCGTCCACAACTGTTTGAACGTCTGGTGCTGGTGGCACCTCCTCCAACGATTCTCCAGGAGACATTCCCAGGACCGTTGAATGCGGCATGGAAAGGAGCTTTGCGTACGCCAATCGTTGGCGAGTTTATCTATAATGTGCTGAATTCGCGCAACTCCATTCGTCGCTATTACGATCAGCAGGGCTACCATAATCTCGGTCTGGTGACAGATGAGATGGTTGAGTACCTCTATACGAGTGCGCATCAGGAGAATAGCTACTATCCGGCAGCCTCATTTTTCAGTAACTACCTGGCTCTCGATGTGCATGAGCCATTTGCTCGGTTGCAGATGCCGGTTGTCGCTGTCTGGGGCCGTGAAGGCATGCTTGCTCCTTCTGAAGCGAGTTCGGCCTTTAAACGCGTCAATCCGCGTATAGAAGTACATGTTCTTGACCGCTGTAGCTTCCAGTTGCAAGAAGAGCAGGCGGCGAACTTCAATAACCTCGTCCGCGAATTCGCCAGTGCAGCCGTGAAGTAGTTTATCTCCATCGGCGCAAGGGCTAAACGTGTGTTGTCCTCTTTCTCGCTCGCGTGCGTTTAGCCCTTATCGTGTACCCAGCCGCCCGGTGATAGGTTGCCTTCATTGACAAAATGTCCTTCCCGCTCCTGGTGTGGCCTGGCAGCTTCCTGGGGGTGAGCTTGTGCTTTGTTTCGGGCTTCAGCCTCACAAACTTTTGCCTGTTCATACAGGTTATAGGCAGCCCGTTCGGCATCGAAGGTCACATGCTGGTTCGCCTGGGGATCTCGCGCCACAGCCTCGAACTGGGCCGCAATCTCGCGGATCGTCTGCGGATCGGTGATTTTGCCATTTTGTACTTCTCTGTAAGCTGTAATCAGCACCTCTTCTTTGATTGCTCTGGGCGGCGTACCTGGAGCTGGTGCCTGGACAGAGGTTGTTTGGGCTAATTGAACAGGCTGTACCGACTCGGTTGTCGGTGGAGCGCCTGTTTCGGCCTTCCTGGCATCTGGCGGAGTTGTGTGTCTGGCTACCGCATTTTCTACTGCATTGGACATATTGCCTATCGGATCGGTATCGATGATGGTTGTACCGTGTGGGGCCAGAGAGACATCGCGGATCTGTACTTTGTGGATCATGACGCCCCAGAGAGCAACCTTGTCACGCATTTGTTGGTACAGATAGTCGTTGATACGCTCCCAACGGATGCCGCCATCAGATCCCATACTACTGCCTCTGCTCAGCGAGGGACGCACCTGTAAGCCTTGAGGCCAGACGATGAAATCATCAGGGGTGAAGGTGGTGGCGATGCTTTGAATGCAGGTCAGGAAAAGTTCGCGTAGCCCCTCTTCCCAGTTTTGCACTTGAGTCACTGCTAGATGGGCATCCTCTGGCATGAGCTGATATGAGACAATACCACGCAGGATTACATCTTCATTGCGCGACAATTGTACCCGTTGAGCCGGGCTGATCCATTGTGTCTCTTCCACGTTGAGCTGCTTGACCGTTTTTTCCCACGGGAGAAGAATGTTGAAGCCGGGGTAAAGGGTACGGCTGTATCTGCCAAAGGCATAAACGATATCAACAAATCCTTCTGGTACCGGGTGGACGTAGAAGCGGGCCAGAAAGATAATGGCTGCCAGGATCAGGACAAGGAGAATAAAGCCTGCCACCAGCCCGAAAATGGTAAAGCCGCCGATGAGCAGGAAGATGAAAAAGCCTCCGACGGTCGCTAAGGCCCAGAAGCCGTTATTTTCGCCCGCGTAATAGACGGCAATCCCCTGCATAATGGTGACGGCAATGATAATAAAGGTTACCAGCCAGAGCGCCTCAGGCGGGGCGCTTGCTCGGCCTGTTGCAACTAGTGGGAGGACAAAGAGACAGGTCAGCGCGCCGAAAAGTAGAGGAGCGAGAATAAGGGTGAAATATTGCCATAGTTGCTTTGCTAGCTCTAATGGGGCAGGGAGAGAGCCTGTCTGTTCGTTGGCATCTTCCTGGCTGTTGGTGGCTGGGGAAGCTTCAGGGGGCAATGCGCTTGCTTGGAATTGAGGGACGAGAGGAGGTAGCTCGTCCTGAGCGGGTAGCGGAACCTGTTTGATAAGATGACTCTGGTCAGAGTTTATGGGGCCTTGCCAGATAGCGCCGGAATCATTCCCGTCTGCCGACATATTTTCATACACCTTCCTCTCAAATGTAACCGGGATTATATACTCTACTAGAGTTTCTGCTTCACGCCGCAGGAGCCACATCCCCCGGCCTTTGTACTGCATCCTCCGCTTCCACAAGATCCACATCCCCCACCTGTGCTACATT
>DASTZT010000243.1:0-9728 GCA_035764225.1 Ktedonobacteraceae bacterium | reverse complement strand
GCGTCAGCGATGGTGTAAGTTTTGCCAGGCCGAAGCAAATAACCGCCATTACCAGAATAATAAGCAAATCTACCTTGACCGTGCGCTTACGCGCAATGCTCTGGTCAATGCTGAAAATAAGCAAAAATTATATGCATACTTATCTGATCACCCATGCATAGATTGCGGCCAAACTGATATCCGCGTTCTTGAATTCGACCATGTGCGCGGGAGCAAGACTGCAAATATAACAAAGTTGCTTAAGAACGCCACTTCTTGGAAGATGATAGAGAACGAAATCGCAAAATGCGAAGTTCGTTGTGTGAACTGCCACCGCGTCAAGACAAGTGAAAAAGGTCATTGGTGGCGAACCAATAAATTTGAATGAAATACCTCTGCGATGAGCAAAACGTATCACTTTTTTCGCTCCGTCCGGCGACGGCGGCGGCTCTCCAGAAAAGTATCAAGGTCGCGCTTGTAGATGCGATAGCCCTGGCCCATATCGATAGCTTCTAACTCCCCGCTTTGAATATATTCCCGCACCGTCTTCGGGGTAATCTTTAGCTTCTCAGCAACCTCTCCGGTTGTATATAACGTATCATCGCTATTGCTCATTGTTGCTCCTTCCGGTTACTAGTAGATGAATTATAGCGTAAACGGAAGATTTGCGTCTATACGTATTGATTAGTATTGATTTAGATCAAATTCTCACATATATTACAACATAAAGTTATTTTAGACTAAATTCGTATAACAGGTGGGTAAGGATGAAGAAGGTTTGTTCTGGGTGCGGGCAGGAGCGGGATGCTGAGAAGGACTTCTCCTGGAAATATCAGGCGAAAAAAATACGCCAGAAGTGGTGTAAGCTTTGTTTAGCTGAGGCTAATCGTAAACACTATCAAAATAACAAACAAATTTATCTTGATCGTACTAATCATCGGAGTTCCAGGATCAATGCTGAAAATAAACAACGGCTCTATGCCTATCTCGCTCAACATCCGTGCGTTGATTGTGGTTGTGCTGATGTACGCTGTCTGGAGTTTGATCATGTGCGTGGTAAAAAATCTGCTGGTATAGCTAGAATGCTGCATGATGCTATCGCCTGGCCCTCTATAGAAGCCGAAATCGCAAAATGCGAGGTGCGTTGCGCCAATTGTCACCGCATTAAAACAAGTGAGCAGGGTGGGTTCTGGCGCAACTTTTTTGATTTGTGACGGCCCTCCATTGATCCCGCGTCCCCTTTTGCCTTCTCATCCGATTAGGTATGTAGAGGAGATCCTCCATTACACGCAGAAGGAATGATAGGCATGCAATCTACGAATGCACAGGCGGATAGCGATGCTGGCATGCTGGATGTGGAACTCTATGACCGTTTTGCTCCGGCTATTTTGAGCGCATTGCTGCAACAGGTGGCGCATCCGCAGGATGCCGAAGATCTGCTGCTGGAAGTCTTTATGGCGGCTCTGCAAAGCTCTGTTCTGGAGCAGCTCCCGCCAGAGCGACAATTGGCCTGGTTGCGGAGGGTGGCACGTAATAAAGTCATTGATCGCTATCGGCATCATGCGCTGGTAACGCTGCTGCCACTCGAACAGGCACACACGCAGGAAGATCAAGCCCTGACACCAGAGCAGCATGCCGAACACCAGGAGAAGTTGGACTGGCTTGCCCATGCGCTGGTTCAGCTCTCATCGTCACAACAAGAACTGCTGCGTTTGCGCTATAGCCACGAGTTGCGTCTCGCCGAGATTGCTGCTATCGTGGGCCGTTCAGAAGGTGCTGTCCGCAAACAGCTTGCGCGCACGATACGCCAGTTGCAAAAACTCTATACCAGGCTAGAAAAGGAAGATCAGCTATGAGCAGAACGCCATTCGATGATTGTATTCCTGAGGAACAGATGCCCTCCGCTCAGGACATGCTAGCCCTGTTGCCCCCATTGCTGCCTGCACCCTGCTATCTTACCGCAGAAGAACAGGGGCAAATGCTGGCTCGTGTGCGTGTTCGCCTGCAACATGCGGAGAGCTTGATGGGGTTGCCAGAAGAAGCAGGCGATGAGCAGCCGCAAGAGATAACGCAACAAGCGGTGCGTACACCTTTAGCGAGCAAGTTTACAGATAGACGTAACAAATTCTGGCAGTTTGGGAATGCAATTGCAGCCGTATTAGTAATTGGCTTGATTACAAGTGTCGCGTCTGTTTTTTTCAATCGTCATCCTGCCTCTACCGGAGGCATCCACATTGGGAGTCCAGCGGGTGCGCCTGTTGGTACAGTATCGTCATCGTCGCAGTCAGATGGATTAGAGGTTAAGCTGAGCATCACTGGCGGTTCCTACTTTCTCAGCGAACTGCTGGCCGTCGATATCACACTGACGAATCATCGCCAGCAGGATGTGATGCTGGCGGGGCGGGCCGACATAAATATATGTGGTGGGGCTTTTGATGCTGTAATGCTTGGCGGGGAGAAACCGTATTATGCCTTTCCTGATACTACTATGGTATCTTGTCCTCCCAGGCTGAGTACATTAGCAGCGGGAAGATCGCTTACCGTGCATGGCTACATGCCGATTACAAAAAGTGGGGCTATTACCATCACTGCGCAAGTTCGGGTATCTACGTTGATAAAGAATCAGCGTGGCACAACAGAGACCTGGCAAAGCAGCACATCGAACATGCACTGGCCAACAATAGCGATTGCAGTATCCCCACAAATTCCCTCTGACCGCACGATTTTGCTTGATCGACAGGGGGAAGATATTCTTGTCAATGCGCCTGCGAGCATTCGTTCGTATTTGCTTTTCTACTATACGGTAAGCTGCCTGCATGGTTCCGGCACCAGTATGACCTGGGGGCCGCTGCATACGACAAAACTGACAAAGCCCTATTGTGATGATGCCAGTCGGCACTGGGCCTATGTAGTGGGAGCGCCAGGCTATGCCATTGCTTTTATGACAATGGTCTCCTGAACGGAACCATTCTTGAGCAGGATATTCTCCGGTAGAGAAGAAAAAATTTCGGCTCCTTACCCTAAGGGCAGCTCTACATAGAACGTGCTGCCCTTTTTCGGCTCCGATTCGCACCAGATGCGACCGTTATGCCGCTCGACAATATCCTTTGAGATGGCAAGGCCCAGGCCCAGCCCGCGCTGAGACGATTTCTCAGCTTCGGGAGTACGATAGAACGTATCGAAAATATGCTCAATCTGGTTTTTGGCAATACCCCGACCGTGGTCACGCACCTTGATCCTGACATTGTTTCCCACACGACCTACACATACTTCAACGGCGCTCTTCTCAGGCGAATATTTGATGGCGTTACTGATCAGGTTGACCAGCACCTGTGAGAGGCGATCACCATCGGCCTGCACCTCTATCGGCTCAAGTGGCATATCGAGCAGGATCGAGCGATCCGTCAAAAGGCGCTGATCGTCCACAACCTGGCGACATAGCTCCCTGATGTCGCACGGCTGTTTGCGCAATGCAAGCTTGCCGGTGCGAATGCTGCTCACATCCAGCAGATCGTTGATGAGCGTCGTCAAGCGATCTGTCTGAGCGTTGATTTTCTCCAGCGTGGTATTGATCGTCGCCATTTCGGGTGAAAGTTGGCTTTGCTTCGATAGGCGGCGCAACATCAGCTGCGCCTGTCCTCGGATACTGGTAATGGGTGTTTTCAATTCGTGCGATGCGATTGAGAGGAAGCGATCTTTCATCTGGTTGGCATCTTTTAGCTTCTGGTTCACCTCTTCCAGTTCCTGGGCATATGACTGTAATTCCTGCTCAGCCGCGATAGAATCCAGCCTTGCGCGCTCGCGCTGGGCAACAATGAGCGCGATAATGAGACCGGTAATAATAAAGGGGAAGAGCTGGAACAAGCCTTGCCAGCTCGTGATGCTCAATATACCGGTAGAGGGCAAGGTAAAGTAATCGAGAGCGAGCGTGCTCAATGCAATGGCGAGCAAGGCCGGGCCGACGCCCCAAAAGAGAGCTGTAAAGAGTACCGCCAGGACCATGAGTGAGCCGGATAAATAGAGTTGTCCTAGCATTTTTTGCATGCTAAGCGTGGCATATATTCCCAGGATTACGAGAGGAATGCTGGCAATATAGCCGACGAAGGGATGCCGCCATCGCGGCGTCTTTGCTTTGTAGCGTTGACGCAAATCCGATTTTTGTTCAAGGCTCATGCTTTTAAGGCGTTGTCCTTGTTGACCTGTGTCGGTGCCAGTGGTCTGGGTCATTCGCATCGTACACCTGTTTCTTCTACCTGAGTTCCGTCGATACCTTTATTTATCATACAACTATCGGGACGAAAAGAGAAACTGGGTAGATACGCTTATCCCACTTGATTCGGCAGGGGTTGCTCTATGCGCATAAATGCCTCCTGCATCCGGGCGTCATGCATCGCGATCATTGGTATCTCAGGGTGGCGGCAAGAGAAATAGTGCAACTCTACTAAGGTTTGGCAGGCCAGGGCGTCGTTGCCCGTAACACGAGACCAGATAAAAGGATGCATCGTTGCTGGTCGTAGATAGTTTTCCGCGACCCAGGCGGCATCTCCTAGCAGGAACAGGCGTGAGCCATTGGAGCGATTAATAAACATCCCCGTATTGCCTGCTGTATGCCCCGCCAATGGTACTAGTACGATTGAGCCATCGCCGAAAAGGTCGTAGCTTGAGCGGAACCCTTCGTAAGCAGGGCCAGTGCAGTCAAATAGCTCAACAGGGTTGTTCCCCATCAAGCGTTGTGATAGCTCTTGATGTTGTTGCAAGATTCCCTGCTGCGCAGCTTCGAATTCGACTCGATTGATCCGCAGAGGCACACGCGGGATATCGGGAATGCCGCTGACATGATCCCAATGTAAATGGGAGATCAGCGCGAAGTCAAGATCCTGCGGCTTGATCGCTCTGCGCTCTAGATGCTCAACCAATGATAGCTCGAAGGTAAAGTTTGCCAACGTTTTGCGGAAGAACAGGGATTGATCGATCAGAAATAGTGAGATATCAGAGCACAGCCCTGTATCATAGAGAAAGGTCGCTTTGGGATGCTGTACCAGCACGGCGCTATGAGCGATGGTACGAGGTGCGAACGAGAAAGCTCCACGCACAGCAATAAACTCAGGAATCGTGATGCTGCCGCAACGCAGAAAAGTCACGTCGATATCAGGAAATGCCGAGGTATCCAGCGTTTTTCCCCTTTCGTAGGGGCTATCAAGCAGCAAAGGCCGGGGTAGGGAGCTTTTAATGGCCATCCCCACTCCTAATGTGGCTAGCGATATGCTGCCTAAAGCAGCCAGATGACGCCATTTCATTGCTTCTGCTCCCTTGAGTGATGACTGTCCAACGGGGCCAACGGCAACATAAACCAGAAGGTAGAGCCTTCGCCATGTTTGCTTTGTACTCCTACCTGCCCATGATGACGCTCTATAATTGTGCGGCTAATGTGCAGGCCAAGCCCCAGACCTACCCCGGAGCCGCTCAAGACTTTGACCCCTGGAGCCTGGTAAAAGCATTCCCAGATTTGTTCCTGTTCCTCGTGCGATAAACCTGGCCCTTCATCGCGCACCAGAACGCGTACCTGTTGCTCCATGATCTCCAACCAGACGGTGACGGCTTTGTTTGCCATTGAGTACTTGAGTGCATTGGACAGATAATTTGTTAATACCTGAGCGATTCGGTCAGGATCGGCAGTGACGGGAACAACAGTATCGGTTGTTGCACTCAGCTCGATAGTGCGTTCGGGCGACGTTTTGCGCTGCTCCTGAATGACTTCCTGGACAAGCGTGACCAGATCACACGGCTCCTGCCGCAAATGTAATTGCAGCCTGTTGGCCTGGATACGCGATATATCTACCATATCGCTGACCAGACGGTTAAGCACGCTAATCTGGCGCTCTGCACGTTCGAGCATCGTTTGGGCCGCCTCAACTTTTCCGCCTACGTCGCCTGATAACGCTTCTGTCTGTTGCTGAAGCGAACGCAGGCGGCGCATTGCTAACTGCACATTGGCCTTGATCGTCGTAAGAGGAGTACGCAACTCGTGACTTGCGATGCCTAGAAACTCCTCCATACGAGCATTGGCCTCACGTAGCGCCAGCTCCCGACTTTGAGATGCCGCTCGCTCACTCAAGAGGCGCTGGCGTTCAAGCACCAGCGCAGACAACTGCGAAACGGCGCTGGCAAGGGCAATATCCTCATCCTTATACTGATGATGGGTAGCGTCACCAAAATCGAGCGTCAGGATACCAATCAGGCGATCACCGATGCACATCGGAGCCGCGAGCATCGTCGTAATATTGTATGGGTTGGGCTGGTCGCGAAATGGTGGCCGTGTCATATCGATCACCAGTACTTCGTTGGCCCGCAAGAGCGCAACCAGTTCGGGAGTAGGACTGTCGTTCAGGCTTGTTTCCTGCTGACGTTGTTCTTCCCACCACGCTTGCTCCTGATCGGGCGAAAGTCCGACCACCGCGATAGGGCGAGGGATCTCCGTTTCTGGCTCTATCACTACAACACCCACACGTCTACAGTTTAGCACATGACAGGTTAACTCTGCCAATTGGCGTCCAACGATATCGAGCCCATCGGCGCTCTCCGGTAATTGCACCAGCGCCCTTGCCATCTCCAGCAGCCCTTCAAGTGCTCTACGTGTTCGCAGCTCCAGATTACGTCGCTCTGTCACATCGCGAGCGATCACCACCGCTCCGATAATCGTGCCCTGAGCGTTGTACATGGGCGAACCGCTCAAGCTCAACTGAAGCTCGCGTGCCTTGTCTGCTCGCACGATTACGTCCAGGGCTGTTGCGCCCTTGAGCACTTCGCCATGCAGCAGGCGATGCACGGGAGATTGGGCGAATGGAATGGGCTGCCCTTGCTCGTCCCGTAGCATATAATGAGCGGCTCGCTCTTCTGCTGAGGAGGAGGTGTGATCGGGCCAGAGATCCAGAGGAAAAATTTCCTGAGCTGCTGTGCTGGCGAAAATAATTTTGCCCTCGCCATCATAGACCAGCACTCCATCCGCGATTGTATCAAGAATCGTCTCAAGCCGGAGCGTAGCCGCTTCAGCCTCGGTTTTCTCTCCACCAATAGCCGCCTGCTCAAATACCGGGTTGCCCTCTTTGTCGCCTCCTAACGCTCCTTCCACCCCGTGGTGTCCGAGGGCGTGCTTAAAATGCATCATTGCAACCAGACTAGTGTCTCCTTTGCCTCTCATAATTTTGAAGATATCGCTCAGACATCCTTCAAGCAGTAAGAGAGAAGCTTGTAAGGAAACAAATAAATCTTTCAGCTTTTTTAGAAAATACAAGAAGCGCATATGCTTTCCGGGTGTAACAAGAAGCAAAGGCCTGCCAGGATAACAGGCCATTACGCAAACTCTAGTGTTAGCACGCATAAACTAAGGAAAAAGATCCAGCCCCGACCATTCTATAGTCCGAATATCCTGGTGATGATGCTCGTGTCACGACCAACAAAAAAGCTATACTATTGAAAAGATATAAGCTTAAGCATCAACTCCAGTTTTTTAAGAAGAGGTGAGCCATGATGACGACCGACCAGACTGCCGAACTCGCTCAATTTTGTGCAACGTTGAAAGCGGAAAATCTGCCGGAAGTGGTGAGAGATCGCGTGTACTACCTGCTGCTTGACCATCTTGCGGTAACGTTGCGCGGTTCGATCTTGCCATCCAGCCAGGCGGCGTATCGTCTCCTACAGAGCATACCCGGTGCCGCATTGCCTCAGGGAAGCACCATCTTTGGCAGAGCGGAACGCGCTGAGGCCTCGTGGGCGGCCCTGCTCAATGGTGTAGCGTCGCACGGCCTGGAGATGGACGATGTGGAGAATCGCTCGTCACTCCATCCAGGGGTTGTCGTTTTTCCGGCTGCTCTGGCACTGGCGGAACAACTGAACTCCTCGGTAGAGCGATTTTATGCCGCTGTCGTGGCAGGGTATGAAGTCACATTGCGGGTTGGCGCGGCCCTCAATCCTGCTTCAGCCTATGATCGTGGCTTTCATCCAACGGCGGTCTGTGGCACCTTTGGAGCGACTGCGGTCAGCGCGTATCTGCTGGGGTTATCGCCCGAACAAACTGCCCTGGCCTTTGGCATCGCGGGAAGTATGGCATCAGGCTCGATGGCATATTTGCACGATGGAGCGTGGACCAAGCGGCTGCACCCTGGCTGGTCATCGCACGCGGGCATCACTGCCGCACGCTTAGCATTGGCGGGTTTCGTCGGGCCAACCGATGTGCTCGAAAGCCGTTACGGTTTTCTCCATGCGTACTCCTCGGAGAGCGATAGCAGCCAACTCAAAGGCGGCGCGGACTTTGCCATTATGGATGTATCGCTAAAGCCTTATGCCTGCTGTCGCTATATGCATGGACCGATTGACTGTTTGCTGCAAATTAGAGAGAGGCATTACCCTGAGCCTGAGCAGATTGCGACCATCCGTTGTGGCGTGCTTACCGGGGGACGCGGTCTGATTGCGGACCCGATTGAGCAGAAACGACAGGCAAAGACAATAGTAGATGCCCAATTTAGCATGCCCTTTGGCGCGGCAATCGCGCTGCTGACCGGGCAGGCTGGCATGACGGTATTTACGGAGCAATGGCTCCATGATCCTGCCGTACGCAGCCTGATGCAGCGCGTCGCATGCTATGCGTCTCCTGAACTGGATCGCTATTATCCAGCCGAATGGCGGGCCGCTGCCTGCGTCCAGATGACCGATGGCAGAGAGTTCCAGGCCACGATCCGCTATCCTCTTGGCGATCCACACAACCCACTGAGTTGGCAGCAGCTTGAAGCTCGTTTTCACGAACTGGTCGCGCCCATTATTGCTGAGCAGCATAAGCGTGAAAAAATCATCAAGAACGTGCGTATGCTAGAAAATCTACGAAGCTTAGTAGATGTGTCATAGCAGCATAAAATCGTGGCCGGTTGGAAACTTTCCAACCGGCCACAAGCAATTTTTTGCCAGTAAATTTAAGCGGTTTGAGAGACTTCCTGAGCCGAAACAACGATCTTACCATCGCTTACCGTCAGGTAGGCCGTCTTGCCGCTGGCAATCTCGCCATTCAGCAACGCATCAGCCAGTGCGTCATCGACGTAGGTCTGAATCGCGCGGCGCAGTGGACGAGCGCCATACTCCTCATCAAAGCCTTCTTTCAGCAAGAAGTCTCGTGCCTCGTCGCTGACCACCAGGCCAATTGCCTGTTCGCTCAGGCGTGTACGCACCTGGTTGAGCATCAGTTCAACAATGCTATAAAGCTCGTTTCTCCCCAGAGAATGGAAGACCACAATCTGGTCGATACGGTTGATGAACTCAGGGCGGAAGAGGCGTTTCAGTCCCTCCATCGCCTTCGAGCGCATTGCTTCATGCTGCTCGTTACGGTCATCCTCGCCCGTCTTGGCCGAGAAACCAATACGGACAGCGCGTTTAAGATCGGCGCTACCGGCATTGCTGGTCATAATCACCACAGTATTTTTGAAGTCTACTGTGCGTCCCTGACCATCGGTCAAGCGGCCATCATCCATAATTTGTAACAAAGCGTTAAAGACTTCAGGATGAGCTTTCTCAACCTCGTCGAGCAAGATCACGCTATAAGGGCGACGGCGGACCATCTCTGTGAGTTGACCGCCTTCATCGTGCCCCACATAGCCAGGAGGGCTACCGAAGAGGCGAGAGACGGTATGAGGCTCCATATACTCCGACATGTCGAGGCGGATCAGATGATCCTCACCGCCAAACAGTTCGGCAGCCAACGCCCT
>DASTZT010000242.1:0-9697 GCA_035764225.1 Ktedonobacteraceae bacterium | reverse complement strand
CTGGTAATAGCCCATGTGAGGTTTTTACGTGTCCACTTGTCAAGGGGAGAGGCGAGGCGTAGAGCTGAGCGATCCCCAGTTCCTCAATACCAATTGCTGCGCCAGTAATATCAATGATGGCGTCAATCGCTCCCACTTCGTGAAAATGCACTTCCTCTATGCTCGTTCCATGCACTGTGGCTTCAGCTTCAGCCAGACAACGGAAGATCGCCAGAGCAGTATCACGCACGCGAGCAGGAAGCGTGGCAGCATGCAGCAAAGCCGCAATATCGGCGAGATGGCGAGTCGGTTGCTCTTGTTCCGTCATTATCACATCAAAACGTGCGCCGTGGATTCCTCTATCCTGGAAAGCGTCGAGCGTCAACTCGTATCCTGCTATTGGCAACGAGGCCAGGGCGTTGCGGAGAGTATCGAGCGAGAGACCGGTATCCAGCAATGCGCCAAGAAACATATCGCCACTGATGCCAGAGTGGCAATCCAGGTATGCTATTGTCTGTGTCATAAAAACTCGCCTCTATTACAACATTTCACGGGCCAGGATCTCCTCCCAGATAGCTGATTGCTCGGCAGATATCAGCAGGCTTGCTTGTAGAGCCTGACGGAAGCTTTGTTTCTGCACGTTTCCAGGGTAGTGATTCTGTTGCTCAGCAATCCGCAAGCGCGGCTTCGCACGCATTCCAGTTCCCTGACCCCCTGGTTGATCCTCCTGAAAATAGCCCTGCACTACGCTTACAGGTTGCCCCAGGGCTATCGCTAAGCGTCTAAATAGCTCATAAGGGATGGTAGCAGATTCGATCATGCCCTGCCTCAACAGGATCACCATATCCAGGCTCAAGTTAAGTTCAGCAGCCAGCTCTGAGAGAACGAACGAACGCCCGTTCGGTAAAAGCCATATATTTACCTGCTCGGCTGCTTGTGACGATTCCTGTGCTTGAACGCGCTCCAACGCCTGCTGCGAAATCTGCGAGAGAGCTGCGTCACCATCTGTGTTGATGGGCATATGGGCTTCAACTGCATGGTAGTATGCCACAAAATCAACGATGGCGCTGGCGTATTGTGGATAGCGAGCTAGATATTCACTCAGGCGAGGTTGCAACCCCGCCTGAACTTCCGCGACATAGCGAGCGGTAATCCGTAGTATATCCTCTTCTCGTTCTCTAGCCATAGAAAGCACATTCTCTTTCAGTCGCCAGGATATCATGCAACAGCTTTTTGGCGGCACAGATGCGATTGCGTACCGTGCGGTCAGTAATTCCCAGCACTCGTGCAGTATCCTTCTCTGATCTTCCCTCCCAAAAAATCAGCAGCACCACAGCTTTGAGCTTATCAGGCAGGTGCAGTACAAGTTGTAGCAGGTCGGGAGATTCGACTGTCTGTAACATCCTCTGTGCCTGTTCATCCTCAATATCAAACGGATAGATCGCATTATCCAGATGCTGTCCAGATTGATCGAGGCTCGCTACAAGCCCGCGTGGTATACGGCTGCTCCTCCGCACGTTTAAGTCATGCCAGCGGCCCTCGCGCATCATCAAAGATCGATAGACGTGTTTACGCTCAAAGTAGAGGCAATGCAAAAAATTTTCTTCCCAAAAGAGGCGCTTTGAGTCCATCAGTGCGCGTAGCATACTTTCATAAAGATCGGCGCATAAGTCGCCAATCAGGGCATAGCGTTCATCCGTCTTCACAGCCACATGCTTCAGCGCGTTGGCAGCCCAGTATTCATTCATGCTTTGTATACGTAGAAAAATAATCTCAATGATACGCTTGCGGCCCTGAGCATCTTCCAGCGTTAGAGCCAGGCGAAAGCAGCGAACCAGCACTTCTAGAGGAATATCAGCAGCTTGAATAGCGCGCCAGAACGCTGTAGAGGCATAGCAGGGAAGAGAGCTATAGATCTGAGTCAGCATAATCCTGCGCCTGACAACCCCCTCATCACGTTCGCACTCATCAGTAAACCCACACATACTATCCACGAAGCCCAGTACCTCCAAATCACACCATGCAATATCAACCTCTCGCTCCAACTATAGCCGCTTTTCGCCTCAATGTCAATTTCTACACCAAACCGGGTCATTTTCCACTTTTATGAAATGCCAGAGCGTTCCGATAGATCTCCACATAGCGCAGAGCGGAGGCGTGCCAGGAGTGATCCGCCTCCATACCGTGCAGTTGTAAGGTACACCAGGCGTCTTTAATGCGAAAAACGGTCAGGGCGCGTATAATGGCCGCAAACAGCTCCCAGGGATCATAATTGGTAAATACAAAGCCATTGCCCGTATTCGTTTGGGGATCGTATTCCTGAACCGTATCAGCCAGACCACCAACGCTGCGCACAATGGGTACGCAGCCGTAGCGCATGGCAATCAACTGGCTTAATCCGCATGGCTCAAAGCGCGACGGCATCAAGAACATATCGCTGCCAGCATAGATCCGCTGGGCCAGTTCCGCATTAAAGGTGAGGAATATAGCAACCTGTTCGGGATAGCGAGCTGCCAGGCTCTGGAACATCTCGTGATAGTGCTGGTCTCCGATGCCGAGCACAACAAACTGTATACCTTGCATAATCAAAGGTTGAATAATCTGTGAGAGCAGGTCAAAGCCCTTCTGATCGGTCAGGCGCGAGATCATCGCCAACAGAGGAACATCGGCGCGTACTGGCAGGTGCGCAAATTGTTGTAAATCAAGCTTATTTTCAGCTCGCTTCTCCAGGGAATGGACATCAAACTGCGTATGGATATAGCGATCAGTGGCAGGATTAATTTCCTGGTAGTCGATACCGTTAAGGATACCGAAGAGGCGGTCGCGACGAGAGCGGAGGAGGTGATCGAGTTTCTCGCCAAAGGTGGGTGTTAAAATCTCTTGAGCGTAGCGTTCGCTCACTGTTGTCACGGCATCGGCAAAGAGAATGCCGCGCCCCATAATATCGACCACATTCGCCAGTTCTGTAATCTGCGGATACAGGAAGCCATTGGCAGCCACGCCAGCTACCTCAAGGATGCGATAGCCGAAAATGCCCTGGTAGGCCAGATTGTGAATGGTATAGACTGTGGCAGTATCGCTAAAGAAGGGATCGTCCTGGTAGACTGTATGCATCCAGTTAGGCACAATGCCGGTATGCCAATCATTACAATGCACAATATCTGGCGACCAGTTAAGGGCACGCACGACTTCCAGGGCGGCGCGACAGAACAAAATAAAACGCTCCCCATCATCGATATAGCCATAGATGTTTTCACGCTCAAAGAAGCGGGGCGCATCAATCATATAGACAGGAATATGATCGCCGATCTCTCCCTGACGAACGCTCGTCTGTGCCTGAAAATCGCCCATATTCACCGTCAGAGAATCGAACACAGTATTTAGCTGGAATCGCTCAGGATCAACCTGGCGGTAGCGCGGCATCACCAGACGAACGTCATGGCCCAGAGCATGCAGCGCCTTTGGCAACGCCCCCACGACATCAGCTAAGCCGCCGACTTTCGCAAACGGCACAATCTCTGCAGCGAGAATCAAGACCTTGAGAGGCTGTTCGTACTGCATCAATGTTCCCTCCCACTCTCAAAATAGTACCCCACATTATAGCACGCAAAAAGAGAGGTAGCAGAATGGTTGTCTTTCACATTCTGCTACCTCTCCAGGGTTATGGCGATGGATGATTAAACTTTATAGCGATTCCGCGTCAGGAAGTAGAACTGGATCGCCGCCAGAATCCCCATCACAACCAGCATCACTACTGCATCGACGGCAGGAAGCGGCGGGGGCAGATTAGGCCCTGGCGGTGGCGGAGGTACTGCCAGACCGGAAACGAACGGAATATTCGGCTCCGTTTCTGTGAAGAGCGGGATCGAGAAGAAGGCAAACGAAGCCAGGTAGATCAGCAAGCAAGTACCGACGACAAGCCACTGCCCAAGACAGCCCAGATTGTTTTCACCCACGACTGCGAACTCGCGACGAGCGACGCTGGTCCAGATCACCGCCAGGAGCAGCATAGCCGCGCAGAGCATCATGGCAAACAACAATTGATCCGGGGAGGTGTGTATCAGCAGCGTGGCGGCAGCGATTGCGCCTATCGTGACAATGCTCCCAACGATCACCAGGGTACGATTTGACTTCCAGATCCAGATCGCAGCCAGCAACAAGGCAAAGAAGTTGGTGGTGATAATCGCGTCGATCAGATAGCCTGCCTGCGGCGAGAATGAGCAGCTCGCGGGAATGGCCGTTTTGCGGGCACAAATGAGGAAATAATCATTGAGTCCGATAAACGTCCATGTATGCATCCAGGCAATCAGCGGATAGAGCACAAACCATACGAGCAGCAGCAGCGCGCCCGTCTGAGCCAGACCCAGAGCACCAACAGCGTAAAGAGGCGGCATCGCACGCTTACGGATCGGACGCATGAAGTAGTGCAGACGCAAAACCAGAGCGCCCAGGCCCAGGAAAATCGAAATTCCCAGGATAATGGCGGCACCCAGATCGACCAGTTTCAGGCCAAAGAATGGATTTTGCGGGAAGAGCATTTGCGCCAGCCCTGCGTCATTGACATAGGTATAGGCGACAATAAACAGCACCAGCAGAATCGAGCTACCGACGATCATCCAGCGGATGGCGGGAGTCGTGCCGAGGTCGCTCCGGTCGGGATTTTTTTGCTCGCGCAGGGCCAACTGGCTATAGAAAATCCAAGCCAGACCAACGCCGAGCAGGGCAATGCCAATCATCACAAAGTCTATGGCATTGGGCTGGAACCAGAGCACTTTACCGCCCAGGACAGGGTTCCAGACGGTAGTATTCGTCGGGAAAAACTGGTTGCACGTTTGCTGCTGGGGTGAACAGCCTGTAATAGAGGCCAGGACCGCAATAGCAACGCCAACCACGGCAAAAATTGCACCCAGGCCGGTGAAAATGATCGGAGGCACAACCGGCTTAGGGTCGAAAAGCAGCACAATCACCTGAATCACAGCGAAGGCTCCCAGACAGGCAACAGCGAGACCGAGAGAACCTTGCTCCATTCCGGCGAGGGATGCAGCAGTCATTTGCAAGTAAATGTATCCAGGAAGTTGCCCAATCAGGATCGCGGCGATGAAGAAAAAGCCGACGGCAAAAATCATCGCCCTGGCCCATGATATTCGTTCTGGCAACTCTTGTTGTTGTACGTGTTGCATGGATCGCAATCCCTTTCAGCGATCAAAATAGTAAAACGCCATCGCGCCTCTTAACGAGGCGCGGCGATACATCATTTAGGGTACTATCGTCAGTTCAGCCAGCATATCGGGATGGATCCGACAATAGTAGATGAGCACATGATCAGGGTTGGCATTATATGCAGCCTGAGTGACCGTATAGGTAAACTTGCCATTGGAGCCAATCAAGTTAGCAGTGCCTGAGTCGAAAATGTCCGCCGCGGGCGCAGGAGCGGCAGTATTCTTCCCCTGGATCGCGGTCACGGTATGCGGTATTTGAGTCTTGTTGATCCAGGTAATCACCGTGCCCACTTTCACTTTCGCATTGAGCACCTCAAAGCATGAAGTACGACAAGTAGCTCCTGGAGGCGGCTGCACGATATTAATCGTAATCGCCTTTTGCTTCGTCATATCTGTCGCAGTGCCAAACTGTCCGGCGCTGCCTAGCGAAACAGCGGCCTGGTAGAGGGCCGTAAAGTTATTCTGCAAGTAGTCTGGCAACTGATCAAAGCCATTCCCGTTGGGATCGAAGCCATTTTTTCGCAAATATTGCGGATCGGCGGAGCGTATAAACTGGAACAGATACTCTACATCGTTGCTGAGCAATGCTCCCCCGTATTGATCGCTTCTAGGGATAGCATTGGCGTTGGCCGGAGGCGGAGCAGCTGGATTATAAATGCCCGCACTGACAATCCGTCGCAGATCGTCATCGCTTATCTGATTCAAAGCGTCAACGGTATAGCCATTATACATGGCATTGACAATCTTCCCATTTTGAATGGCATAGCATCCAGTAGTACAGTATTGGGCATAGAGTAGCAGCCCTCGCTGCACCGCCAGGGTATGTAGCTGAACCTGTGCTGAGGCCTGGTTGCCGCTTTCCATAATCCAGAAGACCGGGATCATCAATGAAACCAGGGTCAGCATAATCAGAGAGCCATACCCCGTCTTCTCGATGGCATTAGTCCGCGAGTAGAATATATACAGCAAGCCGCCCACAACGATCAGCAGCAGGATAAGACCTACAGCAGCTTGTCCAAAATTTACCATAACACACAACCTTTATCTGCTTGGTAGCTCTCAACCAATGAGAGCAAGATAGCCTGATTGCCCTTTTTTACTTGTCTTTTCCAACAGGATACTGTCTCCTCAGATACACGCTCTTTAGAGACAGTAACCGTTATCGCGCCATACTATTGGCAGCACATCTCAAGCAGCAGACCGAGCATCAGGATGCAGTGCATACAACTGTTGGCACTGGAATCAAACGTGTTGTATTGTCGGGATGCAATACCGTATTGTCGATGAAGCCGGTATTGACCTGGACATCCTCTCCATTGAAAGAGATCTGGAAGCGATCCAGGCTTCTGGGAGCGGGACCATCCAGATACTCGCCGTCAACGTTGTAGTGCGAACCATGACAGGGGCACTTGAAGCTTTCACAGTCATTGCGGAACGGCACGGTACAGCCCAGATGGACGCAGCGCTGGTAGAGCGCGATCCAGTATGAGCCATCCTGATCCTTAACCACCTGCTCTGAATTGAGCTGATCGGTCAATGCTGGCTCTTTGAGCAAAAACTTGTCTTTGATGTCTGCCGCCATATGCACCACGTACGTTCTGGCGACCGGCTTATGGAATACGCCCGCTGTATCAATTTCGAATTTGCTTAGACTTGCCGCCGGGAACTCTGCTTTTTTTCCAACCACCTGTATAGAACCGAACTGACCGGACAGGGTAGGGTAAAGCAGATAGAGCGCGCCTGCAACGCTGGCAGTGGTCGAGATGCCCCAAACGGCTAACATAGATCTGCGCAGGAAGCGCCTGCGTGATAGACGCTGCTTTGCGATCTCCGCAGCTTCAGCACCACCACCGTGAAGAACTTCGTACTGTTGTGGTGTAATGGGTGGTGTATCTATACTCATAGTTATTTTCTTGGCCTTTCCCTTGCCTATAAGTCAAAGTAGATATGTTGCCAGGGCCATACCCAGAGCCAGCCTGGCCCTCGGAAAAAGCTACCGGCCAGCGTAATCACGGCCCAGAACACGAGAAACATCGTGAAGGTCACAATCGCCACCTTGCGATCCGCGTAAGCGCGGCTGGGATTGCGATCTACGTAAGGCAGCGCGGCCAGGGCAGCCAGCACAAATCCGGGAACCAGCACACCCGCAGTCGTTGGCGGGAAGTAGTGCAATAGTTCTTGCAGTCCCAGGAAGTACCAGGGAGCCTTAGCAGGGTTCGGCGTAACGCTGGGGTTGGCAGGCTCGCGTAACGGAGCATTGACCACAACCGACATCAGCGTTACCATCACCATGACAGCCGTAGCGGCGAAAAACTCGCGTACCAGCAGATGAGGCCACACAAAAACCGAGTCTTCAAGAGGCCTCTCAACACGGGTGATCGCCTCCTGCTTTACCACAGCTAGCGTGCGGTAACGTCGCTGGGTGGCCGATGCCTGGGTCTGTACTTTTTCCTTCTGTTCAATTGACATGTCGATATCCTCTCATAGCGTTGAAGCACGCCATACGGAACAGACAACCCTCATCATTAACGAGTTGCGCCAATCGCCGTACGTTCTTCACGGGCCTGAGCTTCCAGTTCACGACGCGAGGGCGGAGGAGGACCGGCGGCACCACCATCTTTACGGATGCGCCAGAAGTGTACTGCCATCAACAGCGCCGCAGCTAACGGAAGCAGGATCACATGACCAACGTAGAAGCGGATTAACGTTGCCTGACCTACCGCGCCACCGCCGACCAGCACTTTGTACACGGGATCGCCCAGCAGCGGAGTATAAGGAGCCAGGTTAGTACCTACAGTGATAGCCCAGATAGCAATCTGGTCCCAGGGGAGCAGATAGCCAGTAAAGCTCAGGAACAAGGTAACGAAAAATAGCATCACGCCAACCACCCAGTTAAATTCTCTTGGTGGCTTGTAAGCGCCGTGATAGAAAACGCGAATCATATGCAACGTAACCGAGACCACCATCAAGTGAGCGGCCCAACGGTGCATATTACGCGTCAACAGACCAAACGATACCGCGCTATTCAACTGGTTAATATTCTGATAGGCGACATCAGTGCTGGGAATGTAGTAGAACATCAAAAAGACGCCAGTGATCGTCAGCAACAGGAAAAGGAAGAAAGATATGCCACCCATACACCAGGTATAGGTAATCTTCATCGCCTGTCGGCTCACTTTGACAGGATGCAGATGCAGAAATACATTGCTCATCATCACCAGAGACTGGTTCAATGGCGTATCAGGGTAACCGTGACGGAAAATAGAGCGCCAGAGCTGGCTCTCAACCGTCTTCTGCATCGCAATGTCAAGTAAGCTTTTGCCGTTATTATTAGCAGTAGAGCTCACAATGCCTCCTCAAAAGGATCAAGACTTGACCATGTTTTGGAAAGATTTTATCGCAAAAGTCCTGGTAGTGTGGCAGATTATAGCATACCTGGACGCACACGGGTACCCCTCTTGTCAAAGCTAGAAAAATATCTTTCTCGATAAGAGGCGAGAACTCTTGCCCCATGATTCCGGGATCGTCTTTACCCTCAATTATAATCGATTATATGAACCAAAGGGAAGGGCAACTGACCTTCGGATCTCCACAAAGCCATTCTTACATATCAAGCATACTCCCGCCCTTGACGATTGCCATCAGGTAGATACCTGATTTTTCCCTCCGATGTACCTGATTGCCAGCAATGAAGGGTCATAATTTATCGTTTGACAGTCTCCACAGATAACCGATACAATTACAGGGGATGAAAGAATAAAAGGATATATTCCAACCGAGAGTTGCTCATTATGACCAATGACAACACCAGATACGAGGATGCATGGCGTAGCAACAAGCTCATCAGACCTCTGCTCGCCCTTCCCGTATTTTATAAAGTACTTATCGCGAATAGCCTGATAATTTTTGTCGGTGCAACTGGAGGGACATGGCTAGCGTCCAGACTCAACCAGATCCCTTCTGGAGCAACCTTCCTGGGCATTTTCATCGCTGTTGGCTGGCTAGTGAGCGTGATCCTCAATTTTGTCGTGCTGCAAATCGCGTTTCGCCCCTTGATGGATCTGGGCAAGGTGATGAATCGCGTCCAGGCTGGTGAACGCAGCTTGCGTGCGCCCCTCACCGGATTGGATCGACAGGCAGACCAGCTCGCACAAACATTTAATATGATGCTTGAAGCTATCGACGAGGCTAACCGCCAACGCGCCGCCCATATTATCAACGCTCAGGAGCAAGAGCGCAAACGCATCGCCCGCGAGCTGCACGACGAGACTTCACAGGTACTCACCTCGTTGCTGATTAGTCTGGCGGTCCTGGAAGAGTCGGTTACAACGCCAGAAGCTCAAGCGCGGATCACGGAAACGCGGCTGCTGGCTCACCAGACCCTCCGCGCCATTCGCAACCTTAGCGTTGATCTGCGGCCAAGCGCACTGGACGATCTGGGCCTGTTGCCCGCGCTGCGCTGGTATCTGAAGGAATACCAACAGAAGACCTCCGTTGTA
>DASTZT010000241.1:0-6465 GCA_035764225.1 Ktedonobacteraceae bacterium | reverse complement strand
TAGAGCGGAGCGACCGTTGATTGTGTCGCTGGTTGCAGCGCCCGGTCAATGCTATACGCCACATCGGCAGCTTTGAGGGATGTGCCATCGCTAAATTTCAGCCCTGGTTTGAGATGGAAGGTCCAGGTAACTCCGTCGGCTCCCAACTCCCAGCGTTGTGCTAGCTGTGGATGGAGCTGGAGCTTATCGTCTACTTGCACCAGTCCCGTAAAAACCATCTGAATGGCGCTGATCGATGCGCTATCATGCGCCAGCGCGGGATCAAGAGTATCGAAATCCGAGACGCCCACTTCGGGGATGGTGTAGACCTGTTTATCTGCTGGCGCTTTGACCATTTCTTTCTTGCCCCCGAAAATGTCGCAAGCAGTCAGCAACAACAAAAGGCAGAGCGTCAATGGAAGCAGCCTTATGAAATATTTCTTCTGCCAAAAAAGCATACGAGCAACTCCTTCGAAAATGCTTATTTATTACAGTTTTTTCAGAATATGAGATGAAGTTGAAAATAGCGCATATCGACAGCGTAATGGAACAGGAGGTAGCGTGTAAGGGAAAAGTTCATGTTTGTTTTGCTATCCTGTTCCATTGCTGAATGTAGAGCCTGTCTAGAAAATAGAGTTTCTTATAGGCGTGAGATCAGGCCGTGAGGCTGACCGTAAGCGGCGGCACGTAATGCAACCTGTAGTAGCCCTTCAATGTTGGTGCTGGTCAGAGTAGCAGGCCATGCCAGAAACTCTTCGCTCACCGCCTGCACGATTTGCAGCGTGTGCCCCTGATCTGCTGTGGCGTTAGTGAGGCTGGCTGCCATTGCAATGGTGCCGAAAATCGCGCGCGGGTCATGTCCGGTTGCCTGGTAACGGTGGACGCTTGTTAAAGCTGATGCAAGATCGCCCTCTTTCAACTGGGTGCCGAGCGCCTCTAACTGGGATATACCAATCAGGCCGCCGCCCGCAACTTTATGGCCAGCAGCCGCCATCTGCGGTTGAGCCGCGTTTTGCTGCCCCGCGATCTCCTGGTAGAGCGCGTTCACGTAAGCGGCAGAAGTGAAGAGGAGCGGAAGTACTTCGACATCCTGCACTTGCTGGAATACCAGGCGGATCGCGGCAGAGAATAGCAGGCCGTGTGCCACACGTACGAAGAGGTCGCGATCACCATCTCCAACCATCAGCATCAGATCAGAGGCCGCCAGGGCAATCACCGAGCCAACGGCCTTGCGCGAAGCTCCACCTTTGATCAGCGCATCATAGACTCCCTGGCAGACCTGTGTGGTATCGGCGTTGCTCAAGATCAGGGGACGCAGAGGCAGCGCCTTGTCATCTTTAGGTGCGCCCAGGCGGGTACGAATGCTTTGCAGGCTATGCTCCGGCTCTTGCGCGAACGTGCGTACCGTTTTGACCCAGTCAGGTTCATCGCTATCCGGGCGCAAGGGAAGGTGAGGAGCAAGCCAGTGAATAATATTGGGCGCGCGATCTCCCCATTCCACGGCATCTAGTGCCTGAAAGCCTCTCACAGCGAACATTAAGGGATGTCCGGCATTCTGGAATGTGGTAGCAATGCCTTCGTAGGCACGTACCTGCATCGTGCGGTAATCCGCTCCCGTGCCGTAGAGTCCCAGCAGGAGTCGTTCAGCCAGCACAGGATCGTTGTTGTAGACGGCCTGATGCATCATATCGTTCATGGTCTTCCCTTCGGGCAGACCGCTGGGATAGAATGGCTCTGGATATGCTGGCTGAGCTGTACGACCCACGCGTACGGCAGGGGCGGCGACAAGCAACGCCTGTGCGAAGAGTGGCAAGGCTCGTTCATGGACGGCTGCCTCGCTATCTAGTGGGTGCGGAATCCTTTGAATGTAGCGCGCCAGCATAGCCGCTGACCCTAATGTCGTCACAATGTGTCCGTCGGGATCGCCGTGAGCTGCAACCATCGCAACCCGCCCTAAAAGCACATCGGGAGCTTCTCCCTGTTGGAGGTGTTCGCGTGCAGCCTCGATAATCTGCTCCTCATTGCCAGAGGCCACTATATCGATAAGCGTTGAGAGGTCAATTGCCATTGTTACTGAGGCCATAGATACACTCCTGGTAAAAATACATATGATGTATGGAAGGGCTTGCCATTCAGCCAGCCATCAAGCTTCGTATGGACGCAATTTATTGCGTCCATCGGGCGGGCTATCCCTGTAACTCGCGAATCGCCCGCTCAATGCCGGGAATTTCGGCGTATTCCTCGTCGAGCAGTTTATAGGCCCGGCTGAGATAAAGTTCGGCCAATCTGGCGCTATGTTGTGCCGAGCCGACGGCAGCAGCTACTATTTCAGCGCCGCGATACTTTTCTGGTAACTGATTAGCGATGCGCTGCAAACGTCGTTTGGTTTCCTGCAAAAGCGTGGAATCGTGTCCCTCCACGGCATAACGAGCCATCCCAACCAGTTTCCCTAGCTCGGCCAGCTTTTGCCGATCTGACATCGTCTGTAACAGCAGATCTTCGGGGTCCAGATCGTCGAGCGGAGTCGCATCTGCAAGTTCAGGTCTGTTCGTTGAGATCATCTGACTGACCGATTCCATGTACGTTGCGTAAAGCTGTGCGTATTCCTGGCAGCTCAAGGTTGCCATTTGCATCCGTGATACCTCATCCCTTGAGGAGACAGAGCCGAGATCGCAGAGATCGTCGCTGCGCCGTTCTGCCAGCAGCTCCAGGTGTTCCATGCTGATCCCTTCTTCTAACATGGGAGGAATGGGCATGCCTGCGACGCTTGAGGCTTCGCGTAGTTCCTCGGCGGGAATTTGTGCCGCAAATAGCGGAGGAAGGTACTTCGCGAGCGACATGGGTATTGGCGGGACGACGCAGTACGTAGAATAGACAGTTCGAGGATTGCTTGAACTGCGGGCAAAAAAGATTGCATGCCCTTTTGGCGCTTGTGGATTACCACGTAAAAAAGTCATACCCATAGCGAAGTATCCCTCCGATGTAAAAGGGTCATACAATGCGCAAGATTGTATAGGCCCGACCACATTTCTCTCTTCCTGATGTATGTATCTTTGCAAAATTGCTTTTCAGTGCTAACTCCTATATTCTCTCACGAGGAGCATCGTTTTACAATCCTTTGCGTATCTGTGCGAGCCGTTTTACAAGATCTTTGTTGATACGCAGCTCCTCCTCAGATACTTCATCCCCATTGGTGGAAATGGTCTCTTCGTATTCTTGCAGGAACTGTTTCAACTCTTGTGATCCGGCGATACGCACGTATGCTTGAAGACGAGCGTACGCCTGCTCATCAGTGCCGCTGCGTATATCGGTAATGGCTGTTTCTGTGTAAAGCTGAGCGTACTGGCTCAAGAAGGTGGCCCACTGCTGCGGTGAAGCAAGGCTCTGCATCACACGTTCAACCTGGGTAATGGCTTTGGCTTGCTCGTCTCGCGCCTGGGGCAAATTGCCACGGAGTAGGAAGATCCGGGCGCGGGCGGAGCGGGTATCAGCGACCCCCAGAGGTCTGCGCTGCTGATGATAGAGCTTCAGCGCCTGCTCAAAATCTGCCAGTGCTTCATCTTGCGCATCTTTGGCACTATAAGCCAGCCCACGCGTAAGCATCGCGTCTGCCTGTCCAACCATGTCGCCGCTCTGATTAAAACGCGTGATGGCCGCATCACAATTTTCAATCGCCTCTTCCCACTGGCTGCGTCCGATGTGAACCTGGGCCACGCCCAATACAGCCTCGCCGTCTCCGTTTGTGCTTTCAACTAATTGAAAGCGTCGTCCCGCCTCTAAAAATGTGGCGAGAGCTGACTCTAATGTTTTGTGAGCTAATTGGGCCTGGGCCAGCCCCAGTAACGCTCTTGCTTCTATTTGCGGTTCTTGTTGCGCTGTAGCTTGCTTGTGAGCGACGCTCAGTTGCTCCTCCGCGTGGGGAAAATCTCCCTGAGTCAGCAGTAATTGTCCCTGGACGACCGAAACTAGCGGTGTGGCCTGCTTTGCGAGAGCGTTGCTATCGATTGCTGTCGTTGCGGCTGCAAGATAGTCCTCGGCCTCTTTCAGATCGCCGCTTAAAATGGCGAGGCGGGCCAGTTGTGCCTCAGCCTCAGCCGCGAAAATCGCTGAGGCTCCTGTGGTCTCGCCCAGACTTGCGACCAGCTCGCGTGCATCGATGGCGATATTTTTCGCCTGGCCGGTTTGTCCATGTTGTCGATAGACATCGCTCAAGTTGAGCAATGCTCTCCCCTCAACCTGTTTATTATGTAGCCTCTGCGCCTGTTGGCGGCCCTCATTCAACGTCTGGATGGCACGTTCGAGCAGGCCGCGTTGATACTGGATGGCTCCCAGGCCGACGGTAGTTTCAGCCAGACCGAGATGAAACGCAATCGCTTTATAGGTGCGCAAGGCGCGTTCCATCATCGAGTTGGCATAGTTGAGCTGTCCCCGGCGCAGATTAATCTCCCCCAGGAGGCGATTCGTGTTGGCCGCACCCAGCGCGTTGCTCTGACCTGTGTATAACTGGAGTGCCGCCTGAGCACCAATCAAAGCCTGATCAATACTGCCTTGCAAGAAGCTGATCTCGGCCAATCCCAGATTCGCATCGGCCTGTCCTAACTCGTACTCGATCACCTGCGAAGAGGTCAATGCTTCAGCAAGCAGCCTGGTGGCCTCATCAAAACGTTCCTGGTCGATGTAGATGTGGCCCAGGCCAATCTGGGCGTCAACCATGCCAAAGCGGTCTCTGGTGGTCTGGTAGATTTCCAGCGCGTGCCGATAAGCGGTTTCTGCTGCGGTAAACTGGCGAGCGAGGCGCTGGATATCCGCCAGGCTACGGCTAGCATCGGCCTCGTGCGTGACATCGTTGTCCGCGTGGAAGTGGCGGATCGCATCCTGATAGTGCTCTGCTGCGTATTGCGTCTGACCTCGTTGCAGTTCAACATGACCCAGCGCCAGTTCAGTATTGCCCGTTCCCTGAGCATCCTCGTGGGTCTGATAGAGCTGTCGGGCTTCCTGGTAGAGATCTTGAGCGCGATCAAGATGGGCCAGTTGTCGCTCAACATGGCCCATTGCCAGGATGCTGGCAGCTTCATTTAATGGTCGTCCGGCGTCCCGATAGAGCCTTCTTGCCCGCTGATAGCTATTGAGAGCTTTTTCCAGGGCATTGTTTTGGCGCTGAATATCCGCGATCATCGAGCGGCAATCGCCAGCCCGTTTGAAATCGCCAGTGACGCGGAAGCGTATTTCCGCATCGCCAAAGGCTTCTTCAGCCTGGTCCAGTTTCCCGTCATTATATGCGTCAAAAGCTTGTTGCAGCCGTTGCTGTGCCTGCTGTAGCTGCTGGGCTTGGTTCTCGTTCTCCTGAGTTGTCATACCCTCTGTCCCTCAAAACACATGCATTCTTGAGTGAAAGCGCAGTCAGTGATAGTCTATGTCCATTGTAGTGCGTTGTCCTGAGAAAGTCAAAAAAGCCCTGGCCTGACAACGCAAGGCTTTAGGGCGTCCAGGTTTTTTGTGATCTTCTCGGCCTGCTGAGGTAATGGTATAATGGCGAAGGGCTGAAGCGGCCTCGCGTTGAGCAACGAAAGCCAATCGTTGCAGTTCTCATTGATTGTATTTGAAAGGCATGGATTATGGCCAACGAAGAAACGCTAGCGCAGGTAAATCTCTTTTCAGCATTGGATAAGAAAGAACTCCAGATCCTGGCAAAAAGTTGTCAGGAGCGCTCGTATAGCGCAGGAGCAACGATTATGGCACAAGGCGATGCAGGAGTGGGGCTGTATGTGATCAAGAGTGGCAAGGTACGTATTATTCAGGCAAGTAATCCTGATCGCGCAGAAGAAGTGCTGGGTACCGCAGGCCCCGGAGAGGTGTTGGGAGAAATGGCTCTGCTTGATGATCTGCCTCGTTCGGCGAGCGTTGTGGCACAGGAAGATGTGACAGCCCTGTTACTGCCCGTCTGGGAGTTTCGCGCTGCGTTGCGCAATCATCCAGATATTACTCTCAAATTGCTAGCAGCGTTGAGTCGGCGCTTGCGCAAAGCAGAGGCCCGTCAGCACGACTAAGGAGCATGGTGAGGAGGGTGGAGAAGGCGAAAATGAGGCGGGGAAGCGGGCGTTTTCTTGCCTCATTCTGGTGCAGAGGCTATCTTAGTTTTCGCTCTGGCTCGCTTGATGGGCGTCAGTTGGGGCTTGATGTTCGCGCTGCAACAGTTTTTGGATCTCTTCAAACATCGTTTCCACATCTCTGAAGGAGCGATAGACGCTGGCGAAGCGAATGTAGGCAATCTGGTCCATGTGGCGGAGCCGCTCCATCACCAGTTCTCCAACTACGCTACTGGGGATTTCCTGTTTGCCGAGCTGGTAAAGTGTTTGTTCGACTTCTTCTACCGCGTTTTCAATTTCCTCGGCGGGCAGAGGCCGTTTTTCACAGGCTTTGCGAATACCGACCGAGAGTTTACTTCGGTCGTATGCTTCACGCCTCTGATCGCGTTTAATAACCATG
>DASTZT010000240.1:0-6392 GCA_035764225.1 Ktedonobacteraceae bacterium | reverse complement strand
AAATAGACCAGCATGGGGAGAGAGGACAGATCAAGGGGGAAATCGACGGCGGTACAAGCTGGTTACAAGATTGCAGTTACCATCATCAACTGGATACATGGCTGCTGGTTGACGGCAAAAATTCGCGCATCACTCTACGGCGCGGCCTGTTGGGGGAGAAAGCAATCGCTCGCTTCGACATCGATCCAGAATGGCGACTTTACGAAGCTCATGTCGTATAATCACAAAAAGCCCTACTTTATAGCACTATCAAAAGAGGAGATTGTAATCATGGCGCATACGGGGTTTACGATCTGGTTTACCGGCCTCTCTGGGGCCGGCAAAAGCACGCTCTCAGAAGCGATTGAACGTCAGCTAAAGCAGCGCGGATATAAGGTAGAGATCCTGGATGGCGATATCGTTCGCACGCACTTAAGCAAAGGGCTTGGCTTTAGCCGCGAGGATCGCGATACCAACATTAAACGTATTGGCTTTGTCTGTGGCTTGCTGACCCGCAATGGTGTGATCTGTATCTCTGCCGCCATTTCTCCTTATAAGGAAGCGCGGGAATGGGCCCGTCAGGAAATCAAAAATTTTGTCGAGGTCTACGTCAAATGCCCCATCGAAGAGTGCCGCAAACGCGATGTGAAAGGCCTCTACAAGCTTGTTGATGAAGGCAAGATTACCGGCTTCACTGGCGTTGACGATCCCTATGAGGAACCCGAAAACCCTGAACTGATCGTCGAAACGGCCAAAGAGACCCAGGAAGAGAGCGTCGAGCACGTCCTCGCTCGCCTGGTCGAGTTGGGCTATCTTGAACCCGAAATTCTGCACGGTTTCGCGCAATCCCATGACACAACAAGCATCCTGGGATAAGGCAACAATCTGAAATCATTGCTATGGTCATAGGAAGAGAGAACATGGTAGCAAGTTTGATTGCTCCTCACGGAGGGGCGCTTATTTTGAATATGGCAAGCCAGCAAGAGCAGGCTGAGCTAGCTGAGCGGGCCAACAGCTTACCACAGCTTATCGTCGGCTCACGCCAGCTCGCTGATCTGGAGCAGCTAGCAAACGGAGCTTTCAGCCCACTCAACGGCTTTATGACCCAGGCCGACTACTTGAGCGTCGTCAACACCATGCATCTGAGCAATGGCCTTCCCTGGTCGATCCCCATTACCCTTGCAACCACTGAGGAACAGGCTAACAAGCTCAAAGAGGGAACGCAAATTGCCCTGGTTGATGACCAGGGAAGATTACAAGCCGTGATGACGCTGCAAGAAAAGTATCGCTACGATAAACAGCTAGAAGCCAACAAAGTGTACCGCACGCTTGAGGAGGCTCATCCAGGGGTACGAGTGCTCTATCAACAGGGAGATGTATTACTGGGTGGTCCCGTGCGCGTGTTGACTCTGCAAAACCAGATATTCGCTCAATATCGCTATACGCCGACGCAATCGCGCCAGCTCTTCGCGGAACGCGGCTGGAAACGTGTGGTCGGTTTTCAGACGCGCAACCCCGTCCACCGGGCGCATGAATATATCCAGAAATGCGCGCTGGAGACGGTTGACGGCCTCTATCTCCATCCGCTGGTGGGAGATACCAAAAGCGATGATATTCCTGCCGATGTGCGTATGCGCTGCTACGAAGTGTTATTAGAAAACTACTATCCTACCGAGCGAGTTCTGCTCGGAGTTTTGCCTGCTGCCATGCGCTACGCCGGGCCGCGCGAAGCCATCTTCCACGCGCTGATGCGCAAAAATTACGGCTGCTCCCACTTTATCGTTGGACGCGACCATGCGGGAGTCGGCAACTATTACGGCACCTATGATGCCCACACGATCTTCTCTGAATTTGATCCTCTCAAGCTGGGCATCACACCAATGTTTTTTGATCATGCATTCTTCTGCCGCGTCTGCGATTCTATGGCCTCATCCAAAACCTGTCCACACCAGGGCGATCAGCACATCACGTTAAGCGGAACAAAGGTGCGCCAGATGTTGCAGGCAGGAACCATGCCTCCTCGCGAGTTCTCGCGTCCAGAAGTGGCACAGGTGTTGATCGCGGCAATGAGCCGCTAAGAGCCGGGTCACAACCACACACATAGCAAGAAGACCAGGATCAGCAATCTATCTATCCTGGTCTTCTTTGTTTGTCCTTGCTATCTGCCTTTTGAACTGACAGATTCTCTCGTGGCACTAGCCACTGTGGAAGGTTCTTTGCCTGATACCAACTTTGACAGCCAGCGATCATTGATCGAGGATGCTTCTTTCCTCGAAAAGAAACGTTTCGTCAGCAATTCTAGCTGGATCGCTGGCACAAGGAAGAGCCAGGCCCACAGACCACGTAAATATGCCCATTGGAAGTATGCCAGTCGCGGTAACGGTATATAGCTCCGTGCTGCCCATGTCGCAAAGCAGTAGAGGCCGAGCATGCTGAAGGTGAGCAACTGGAAAGCCAACGGTAATCGAATCACACCCAGCATCGGCTGCTCCTCCGTGCTGATCGCTATCATGAGCGCCGCCAGTCCAAAGAACGCTTCCAGGTACCAGGACCAGAACCAGGGAGAACCAACCAGGCAGTAGAGCAGCCAGATAAGAGCCATCCAGCGGATCAGCGCGGGCAACGAACGGAGCTGCCAGCGAGCGAACAAAGCTCCTATACAAAGCGCCCCGTAGACAATGACAAAGAAGACCATACTGATCTGATGTGTCACAATCTCCGTACGTGAACCAACGTCGGAAGAAACGACGAGAAATTGTTTGCCCCTCAAACTGAAATAGAAATGAACCAGCGAGTCATACAGGCTATTGATATCGCGCGTCACGCCAGGATTAATGTGTAAGACGTAAAGCACTGCGCCACCCTGCCAGAAGGGAGCATAGAGGATGAAGAATAGCCCCATATATGCCAGCGTCGCCAGGATGGTACTTTGCCAGCGCCGTGGGTGTTGCGCCCATAAATAGAGCAACAACCCTGGGAAGAGGAGCAGAAAAGTTATCTTGATACAGGCAGCTAACGCAAGCAAGGCCACAGCCAGGAGATAATTGTAGCTGCCCCCGCGTTTTGCTGGCAAGAGCGCCCAGAGCGCCAGTAGAATGAGAAAGAGCACGACGACATCATTATGAGCATTGGAACACGCTTCAAAAAGCAGCAGCGGGTTCCAGCCAAAAGCCAGCGTGGCAAACAGTCGCCTGCGCCAGGAAATTGCCTCATTATAGGCCTGCAAACGACCGCTGATAGACCAGATCAGCCATGTGGAGCCAAGATGCGCCAGTAAGCCAAGCAAGCGTAACGGCAAGACCATCCCGATAATGCTTTTCAACCCTAGCGTCAAGGTAATCCACTGTAAAAACTCTGTTATCACTGCCCATACCGGCCCATAGGCGGAGGGTTGGTTAATCCAGAAAATGTAGGGATAGATGGGATCTTTTGGCATCGCGGATGGCAGTGCTGTCAGAGGATTGAGGTGATACACAACTCCCAACCTGGCATAGCCAGCATAGGAGAAAATATCCTGGGAAGTGGCGATGGGGAGAAATGCATAGACCAATCCCAACGCAAGCGTTGAAAGGAAAATGTAGCGTGCGGTAATATACTTTGGCAGTATCCGCACAGCCAACGCATAGAAGGCAAAAAGCATCACAAAAGCGGCAAAGAGCAGCAACACCTCCTTGCGGGCAACCTGGAACGTGTCTATTGGGACAGGGAGATGATTATGTGCGGGCGGAATAATGGCCTTTGTAGGGAAAAGCAAACGCGTCAGCACCATCAAACGGGAACCGAGTTGCGTCCCTGGAAATGCTTGAAAAAAAAGGAATGCCCGTAAGGGCATAATCGCTCCAACAAGGATCACAGAGCACAAAACCATAAAAAAAGGAACAAACGGGAAATATTTGGAAAGCCAGCCCGACCGCATTTGTTCCTGATAGGCATTGTGTCCATTGGATAAGATTTTGTACCGTCTCACGTCTAACAGTCCTTATCTTTAAAATAGAGAAATGCGCTTTTCCATATTACACGTTAGCTATGCCTTATTATTTTCACTCATCCATTACATTCTGCCTGCGGATACCCCTGGCTTCAGCTATGAGGTTCCTGACAACGCCTACTACACGCCATAGCCATTTCAGATGTTACATCAGCACAGTTAGAAAGATCAGAGCCTGTGTAGTTGATGAGCCTCTTAAAGCAAAAAAATTCAGTCACAGCTTTTTCGTAAGTATCGAGAAACTCAAAAGTGACGACCCCATCCATGATCAGTAATCAGTACTTGCTTTATGCGCATACATCACTTATATCTCGAATTGAGGGACGTTTGGCATCTGGAAAGGTAACAAGACCATCCCCCATTTGGGACGGTCGATAGCCTTACTCTCTACCTTATTAGCGGCGCAGAGCTGGCTCTGCTTTGCTGCATGAAGGTCTCAGCACAAGCAATGCCAGGACCAGGCAGCCCACAGCCACCGCAGCGAGCAAAATATAGCCCAATGCGTAGCTCCCCAATGTTGTCTTCACAAGCCCCATGACAATTGGTGGGAAAAAGCCTCCCAGCCCACCAGCTGCCCCAACCAGCCCCGTCACCGTTCCAGCTTCTTTCGCGAAGTGCTGCGGTACCAGTTTAAAAACTGCGCCATTTCCCAGGCCCAGCAAAATTGCCAGGACAAGAAAACAGATAGTTAAGATAATTATACCAGGCTGCAAAGCGAGAATCAGCGCCATCACCGGGGTGATCGCAAAAACCACAAAGAGAATATTCGCGCCCCCTATTCTATCAGCAAGCCACCCACCCACTGGACGCGCCAGCGTGGCCAGCACGACAAATCCGGCAGCTCGATTGCCAGCATCGAGCTTATCCAGGCCAAAGTTATCAACCAGCAACTTGGGAAGATAGAGGCTAAAGGCCACAAAGCCGCCAAAGGTTACAAAGTAGAACAGGCTGAACAGCCAGACCAGACGTTCGCGCCTCAGCACGGCTAACTGCTGACCAATGGTCTTTGCGGGACCGGTTGAACGTGCTTCCTCTCCCGCCAATAAATAGAAAGCGATTGCCGTTACCAGGACAATGCCGGCAAAGATGAAAAACACCGGTTGCCAGTTCCCCATTGTCTGAGCAATCTGAGGGGCAAACCGGGCACTAAACGCCGTGCCAATATTCCCGATGCCGAAAACTCCCACCACCAGCCCCTGTCGCTCCGGCGTAAACCAGCGGCTGACATAGGGCACGCCGACAGCGAAACTGCTGCCAACCACGCCCAGCAAAAAGCCCCAGATCAGAAAGCTCACCAGATTTGCAGCCGTCGTCATGCCCAGTAAAGGAATAATAGAGAAGAGCAATAGCCCGGTCATCATCCTACGTCCGCCAAAGCGATCCGTGAATATCCCCATCGGAATACGCGCCAACGAACCCAGAATCACTGGGACCGCAATTACCACGCTAATCCAAAAATCATTAATCTGATACTGTTTCTGTAGCTGAGGAGCCAGCGGTGACAGCAGCGACCACGCGGCAAAAGAGACGGCAAAAGCCAGGGTGGCCATGCCCAACGCGAGATAGGCTTTACGACTGTTCATCATAAATACCAACCTTCCAATAAAATTCCCAACAGATGATATGGCTTTTTTCTGGCTGTCCATCTATCGAACTCATTATAAACTCATCAAATAGCTTTTTTCTTCTGTAGCAATTACATGCAAAAATGGTCTCACCAGCGTCACATCAGCCAGTTTTCCCCTCACATTTCCATCACAACCCTTTACTCGGCGTTTGAAAAGATGACAATACTGAATATATCAGACAATACTATTCGTATCTAACATAGGGGTACTGTCGCTCTAATTATGAGACGAAGGCGAATCGCCCAGATGAGATTGATGGCTCATGATAGAAAGGAGGGCGAGTAGTGGAAAGCAATTTGCAACGCAAAAGAGTTCGCCCTGTCGTACCAGCTGCTCTCATGGCTATCCTGATAATAGCCGTACTGATTGTGTTAATTGTGATTGGCTCACAGGAGTTGCGCAACTTTGACTCGGCGCTGATCGGCTATGCCGTTGCGACCGTATTTGCGGCGGGAGCGCTGGCCTATCGCTATACGCTCTGGGTCGCTCGACCACCAACCTGGCGCTACTTTCGCGCTGGCTGGGCCAATTTTTTCTCGTGGCGCAACTTCCGCCGTTATACGTTTCTTATTCCCAAAGCCTGGTGGACCGACTTGCTGGCCCAGACCTTTATTCTGAAAAGAGGACGCCAGCGCTGGATTATGCATATGGCTATTTTCTGGGGCGTGATCCTCTCGCTGCTAATTACGATCCCGCTGACCTTTGGCTGGCTGCGATTCACCTTGATCCCGCCCAACAACTATGAGGCGTGGTTCTTTGGCTTTCCGGTGTTCACCTTCCCTATCGCGGCAGGGACA
>DASTZT010000239.1:0-5443 GCA_035764225.1 Ktedonobacteraceae bacterium | reverse complement strand
TATCCGCACTGTGCAGCCGGAGATGGTAGGGAGCATCTCTGATCAAGAGGGCTTATTGGTGAATGCACAGGATATCACGCCGATGGCTCTGGCCTATCAGGCAATTGAATTACAGAATGAAAATGACGTTTTGGAAAGAGCGCTAGATCGCGTTATTACTAATATGCATATATGATTGCATAAGCATTTTCAGACGTATCTAGCATGCACAAAATTTCGAACTGCGCCGATAGGGGGTAAATTGGGTTTTTATGAGTGATGAGCAGATGATCTATATTAGCCCTGAGGATGATCTAACGAGTGTGCGTGAGCGTCTGAAAGAGGTTCCATCGAAGCGTGTCACTCTGATCATTCCTGCGCATACGCAATTACGCAGCCATGTTGCCTGGAAGTTGTTGCATGCGTGTGCTCGCGAGATGGGGAAAGAAATCTTAATCGTCAGTTCCGACCCACAAATTCGGTCGGTTGCGCAGGCAGTGAAATTTAAAGTTGCCAATTCGTTAGCGGCTTCTCAATCGGGTCAGGTTCGCTCTGGCAGTAGCCGTTCTGGTCGGACCAGTTCAGTGGGTAAGGGGAAGCCGTCGGGTGCATCCTCACAACGCTCCACTCCTGGGAAAGAGGCAGCTGAGATGCGTGGGATCGATAGCCCGCGTTTGCGCCATCAGCAGCGGCTTCGAAAAGCGTCGGCAGAAAGCTCTGTGGAGCAACCTGAGAGCAAACAATCTGGCACTGGGGAGGCTGTGGCCGGGAGCATGGGCAACATGATCCCGCCCGCTTTTCGCATGCCAGAGAAGCAATACGGACAGGCATACGATTTTCGCATTGATACGGCCCCTCCTATTCGTCCCTTTCCCCCTGATCAGATTGAGGAGCCAGATCTGCTGCTGGAGGATTATCACCAGTCGCAAAATATTCGCCAGGCTGCTAGCGGCGAGATTCCGAAACAGCGAGTGCAGGAGCCTGCCGAGAAGACCTCGCACGCAGACGAGGAGATATCGCCTGAGGACGCAGAGGACGAATCTTTGCTAGCGCACAGGATTACGCCGCTGCCGCGCATCCCAGAAGATCCGTATGAGTATATGCAAGACTCGCAGCCACCACCATCGGCAGAGCAAAGGGCGGCGGTACCAATAGATAGCTTTGATCTTGGGAAGCCCGCGATCAGAGATTTTTCTGAACCGCCAGTAGAGATTGTTGAGGGTGAGGTTGAGTACCAGGGCGATATGGGAGATTTCGTGGTCCATAGCGATGCTCCGCCCGCCGCCCGCCCGTCATCGCAGTCCCGTGATTTACGCCGTCCTGGTCGTATGGGGACGGCAGGTAAAGAGCTGAAGCTGCCGCCAGAACACCGGAGGGAAGAGGATGCTTTGCCACCGGTGGAAGATATGCCGACGCGAGTGATGCGCGTATCACAGCCATTACCGCAGTCACGTCTGCGCTCTGGCCCAATCAAACCGGCCTCTCCCGCCCCTCGACAAGTTTCCAGTACCTCTGCAGGGGCACGGTCAACGCGCTCGCAACCGATAGCCCGTCCGGGCATGGCCTCTACTGGAGCAGTGGGACGCGCGCGCCCTGGTAGCACCGCCTCGCGGTCTCAGAAGCAGAAAGCCGAGCGACCGAAGATGACCATCGGCAACGCTGTGTTAATCGGAGCTATTATTGCTGTTTTATTGCTTGTTGGTTTTCTAGCATATGCCGGTCCATCCGCGTCTATTGCGATTACGCTGCCGTCGCGGGATTATTTCCACACCGTTCACCTGACGGCGCGGGCCAATGGGACCGCCAATCCTGATCTGGCAGTGGTGCCTGCTCAGACACAGGTCAAAACGTTTACGACCAGCGGTACTGGTACCGCGACTGGCACAATGCAAGTTGGTACAGTACCAGCCACAGGAACTGTCTTTTTCAGCAACAATGGCCCATCGCCGATTGAAATTCCCACTGGTAGCACCATTGCCACCGATGGCGCAAATGCTATCCTGTTTACGACAACGGCTGATGCTGTGATTTCGCCCTCCAATGCGAACCCACCTCCAGCACCGATTCCCGTGCCTATTCAGGCGCAGCAGGCTGGCGAGGGCGGCAATGTTACGGCGGGGAGTATTACCGTTATCCCTAACGACAGTTTGAATACGATTGCGCAATTCAATAAAGTCCCTCCCACTAATCTCAAGTTAAAAGTGGTCAATGATAAGGATACCAGCGGTGGTGGTACTGGCACCGCTACAGTTGTTGTAAAGCAAGATCTGGATAGCGTCAAAAAATCTTTACACGCGCAAACTCAAGGGGATATTGATGCCTGGCTCAAACAGCTATCCGCCAATGGCGTAATGGGGAAAACCTCCGTAACGGATACGCTCATCAATCCGCCTGCGGAGGGACAGGTGGCGAATAATGGGAGCTTCCCTGCCGTGTTGAAGGTCGATGTTGCGGTGCTGTATGTCCCGAATGCGTCGCTACAGACGGCAGCTCTTGCTCAGCTCAATCGCTTCATCACGAAGGACGCGGGATATCAAGGGTATGCTATAATCGCGGATGCCAATCACCCCATTCGCATCGACGGTTTGCGCCAGAGCAACGGTGATCTGACAGGGACGACGCTCGATTTTACCGCCACAGCCAGAGCAATGCCAAATATTACCGCTGATACAGTACGACACCTGGTTGCGGGCACATCGTCAATCAATGATGCACGTACCCTGCTTGCCAGTCGGATACCCGGCGTACAAAAGCAGAACGTAGAGATCAAGGTCTCTCCCAGCTTTGTAACGTGGATACCAGCGCGTATTGATGTGACCTTCATACCAGGATCGGTGCCACCGACAAAGCAAAAGCCGTGATGGAGAACAGTTTTGACAATTGAAGATTGCGAAGAAGCATTGGACCTGCTGAGTCGGCAGGGTAATCCTTGCGAGCGTTCCTCTCTGACCATTATAATACGGCACGGATAGCGATATGCTCCTGAGGGCAGAGCCAGCCAGGGGTTATCATAACTGTCAAAAGGTTTGTCAAAAATAATATGCAGTAGCAAGATGTACTATCAGACGGTGTGATTGTAGACAAAAAGCGGCCTCTCTCGCTAGAATACAGTGGGTTGATTTGGTAAAAGGGGAGGTACGATAATAATCTATGGCACGATTGATGGCTTTGGATGTTGGAGAAGCCAGGATTGGCGTGGCAGTAAGTGATGCTACCGGCTTCCTGGCTTCTCCATATACCACATTGCATGTCTCGCGCAATGAGCAGCACGTCTGGAGAGCGATCCAAGACCTCATTGAGGAAACCGAGGCAGAGAAGCTTGTCGTCGGTTTGCCAATCAGCCTGGATGGACAGATTCATCAGCAGGGAGAGCGCGTACAGGCGTTCGCGGAACGTTTGCAACCGTATATTACCATTCCGCTTGTCTTTTGGGATGAGCGTCTTTCAACGGTCGAAGCACAGCGTTTACTGGTGCAGCGTGGTCAAGATGATGAGGGGAAACGTCAGCGACATGTTGGGCGGCAACGGCCTCGGACGAAGCGGCGAAAACGAGGGCAGGAGATTGATGCCCTCGCGGCTGCTGTCTTCCTTCAGGATTATCTGGATCATCTGAGCAGCAAGACAGAGGAAAAAGACTATGAAAAAAAATAGCTCCCGATCAGCTATTATTGCAGTTATGTTGCTTGGTTTGCTTCTTTTCGGTATTGGCTCCTACGCCTGGAGCACTGCATCTGATATTTTCCAACCCGTGAGTCCCTCTGGTCAAGGTAAAACCATTCCCATTGAAATTGTGAAAGGCGAATCCACTGCTCAGATTGCCGATGTGCTCCAGTCCAAAGGATTGATCCGTAACGCGCTGGCATTTCGCATCTGGGCACGCATCAAGGGACTGGACACGCGTCTCCAGGCTGGTATTTATCATAAGCTGAATACCAGCATGACCATTAGCGATATTACCGATCAACTGCTCGATGCCCAGCCGGACGCGATACGCGTCGTCATACCTGAGGGGTGGCGCATAGAGCAGATCGCGCAACGCTTTGCCAACTCCGGGCTAGTCAGGTTCAACGCGCAAGATTTCCTCAAGTATGCGAGAAATATCAATACGTTTCCTGATGCTGGCAAATATCCCATTTTGAAGATTGTGCCACAGGACCGGCCAACGATGGAAGGGCTGCTCTTCCCTGCCAGCTATGAGGTGCCCGTCGATAGCACTGCCATTAATGTCATCGATATGATGTTAAAGGCGACGAGCGATACTATTCAGCAAAATCACCTCGATCAGATAGCCCAGCAACATCAAATGAATCTGTATCAAATGTTGACATTAGCATCAATCGTCGAGCGTGAGACGTTGTTTGATGAGGATCGTGCAAAAATTGCCAGCGTCTATTGGAATCGCCTGTATCATCCGAATGCGGAAACCGTAGGGCTACTACAGGCCGATCCGACAGTGCAGTATGCGCGGGATACCTTGAAAGCTCCGCAGACGTATTGGACGCCGTTAGATGATGTGGGCGGGAATATCGCTGCGGGTAGTCCCTGGAATACCTATGTGAATAAGGGTTTGCCTCCCACCCCCATTTGTAGTCCGGGGCTTGCCAGTATGCAAGTAGCTGCGGCCCCTCCACAGACAAATCTGTACTTCTTTCTCGCGAAAAAAGACGGACATTCTGTTTTTGAAGCAACCCTGGCGCAGTTTTTGCAGGATAAGCAAAAATATCTGCCCTGATTATTACCTGGCATGAGAGAGACTTTATGAATATAAACATCTGGCAAACATTGTTTCTAGCCCTGTTGCAGGGCGTTACCGAATTGTTTCCCATCAGCAGCCTGGGACATACTGTGATTCTCCCAGGGCTGTTCGGCTGGGGAAATCTTGTCAGTGATACGGCGTGCGGTGGTCAAAGTTGTTTCCTCCCGCTGATTGTCGCTTTGCACCTGGGGACAAGTATTGCTCTGTTGATCTACTTCTGGCGTGATTGGCTTCAGGTAGGTCAGACCCTTGTCAGAAGTGTCAAAGAAGGCGAAGTACATCAGGGAACGGAGGAGTGGGTGAGCTGGCTGATTATTATCGGGTGTATTCCTGCTGGTTTGCTAGGTGTTTTTCTAGAGGAGAGACTCAAAGAGCTGTTTGCCTCGCCACTGATTGCCGCAACATTTCTGGTGGTGAACGGCTCTGTCCTCTTTCTAGGGGAAAGCTTGCGCCGTCGAGCTGAAGCAGACTTTAAGCTCCTTTCGCCTAAAGAGCGTGAGGCCCGTTTTCGCCCCCTGACCTCTCTTTCCTGGAAAGAGGCGTTGATCGTTGGCTCCGCGCAGGCGCTGGCCCTCGTTCCGGGCTTCTCTCGCTCCGGTATGACGATTGTAGCAGGGTTAGGCGTACGTCTGACCCATGAGGATGCTGCCCGCTACTCTTTCCTGCTCGGCACGCCAATCATTTTTGCGGCTGCTGTGCTGGAAGTGC
>DASTZT010000238.1:0-10785 GCA_035764225.1 Ktedonobacteraceae bacterium | reverse complement strand
TCTTGCAGGGGGTGCGCGATCTGGACGAGGCCGGACAGGGGGCGTTGCAAAAGGGCCACATCTGGTTGGAGCAGGTTTTGGAGCAGCACCATCAGACGATCACGCGTGCTGCTTCGCCGCCGGATACAGCCAGGACCAGGCCGGGCAAGAGGGGACGGACGGCGAAGCAGCGCGACGCAAAGAGCAGCACAGCGTTACGGCTGGTGGGGAAGCAAGAACAGGAGAACGGTTGTTAGTTCCTTATATTCCCCTGCTAGAGTCGCCTTTAAACAATGGTGTCCCACCTCTCTAGCGGCGGGGCATCGTCATCTCTAATGGCCGTAGTGCCTGATAAATCCCAAACGGGTGAAAAAAATGATATAGTGTCTCTGGAAGAAAATCAGCAGTAAGGACACCCTTGATAGCAAAGCAAAGGAGAAAAAACATGCCTCTGCAGCCTCATGTGCAAGCCTATTTGGAGGAGACGAAGGCGCTCAACCAGCCTCCCACCAGTGCGCAGACGCCAGAACAGGTGCGTCAAGCCATCAAAGCGGAAATTGCGGAGTATGGTGAGCCGGAAGCGGTGGCGCGCGTTGAGAACCGCACGATTCCCGGACCTGGAGGAGAGATCCCAATTAGAATCTATACTCCGCAGGGGAGCGGTCCCTTCCCGATCCTTGTCTATTTTCACGGCGGTGGCTGGGTAGTCTGCGATCTAGATACCCATGATGGCATCTGTCGGAGCCTGGCGAACAGAGCTGGCTGTGTCGTCGTCGCCGTAGATTATCGCCTGGCACCAGAACACAAATTTCCTGCCGCGCCCGAAGATTGTTTTGCCGCGACGAAATGGGTAGCCGAAAACGCAGCCGCGATCAATGGCGATCCCACGCGCATCGCTATTGGTGGGGATAGCGCTGGTGGCAATCTGACAGCCGTGATTACGCAAATGGCACGCGATCAAGGCGGCCCAGCTATTATTTTTCAGTTGATGAACTGCCCCTGCACCGATTTCAGCATGACCGCTCCGTCCATCGAACGCAATGGCGAAGGTTGCGGTCTGGACAAAGCAGACATGATCTGGTTTATGAATCATTATTTGAATAACGAGAGCGAGAGGAAAGATCCGCTGGCCTCTCCGCTATTGGCTGCCGATCTGAGTGGATTGCCTCCTGCCCTGATAATCACGTCCGAATACGATCTTTTGTGTGATGAAGGGGAGGCCTATGGTCACCGCTTGAAAGAAGCCGGGGTTCCCGTGACGATAAGCCGCTACGAAGGGATGATCCACGGCTTCATCGGCTCGCCACTAGATCTGGAAGAGCGAGGCATGAACGAATGTGCCGCAGCTCTACGAGCCGCTTTTGCCTCCAAATAACCTGTGAACATGCAATGGCAGAGTATCCTGTTATTCCATGGAGGATGCTCTGCCATTCCTCTGCGCCTTTTCTTTCCCCTTGACAAGAGTCTGACCATAGCGTAAAATAATGACTGACAAGTCAAGAAAGTTACTAGCTGGTCAATATTCAAATAAGCACGTCAAAAAGTAGTACCTGGGGGGATATATTAGTTTTTTAAGAGGTGAGTGAGGAATGCAAGGAGCGCAAGTACATCGTTCGTTAAAGGAGAAGCAGCGCCAGGAGCGAGAGTCTCTTATTCTACAAGTCGCTGAGGAGGTATTAGCGGATAAGGGCTACCATGAAACCTCGATGGATGAGATTGCCATGCGCGTGGGAGTTTCTAAGGGGACGCTCTATCTCCATTTTCCCAGCAAAGAGGATTTGATGGTGGCCATCTTTGCGCGGGACATGCAGAACTTTTCGCAAGCGGTAGACGATGCCATTGCGCACGAATTGACCGTTCGCGCTAAATTGGAGGCCATTCTCCATTTTCTCTATAGCGGCTTCTTTAGCAAGCGTGCGCAATTACTCTATACCGTCAATAATAGCATGGAACTGCGGCGGCTTTTCATCGAGAAGGGGGGGTGTATGCGTGATATGTGGGAACATCTCGCCAACCGCATTATGGCCCTGCTGGAAGAGGGGAAGGCGGCCAACGAGTTTGATAAAACTATCCCGACAAATGTTATGCTGAGTGCGTTTTTTAGCCTGCTATCGCCAAGAAGTTATGAGCGCCTGATTGTGGGGAGTCAGATGTCGGGAGATGAGCTGGTAAGGCATTTGGGGAGAATTTACTTTAAAGGTGTGGCAGCTCGCTAAAGGTATTGCTTCTGAGAGGATTACTGAGGATTACGTATGACAACGGTATCACGTACATCTAACACAGATCACCTGGCAAAAGATAATGCCGATTTGAACGACTTTGAGCAACCCCGGTACTCGCAGAGGGATACCCTGCTGACAATGATCGGCGTCTTGATGGTCATGTTGCTGGCATCGCTCGATCAAACTATCGTCTCGACGGCTCTGCCACGCGTCGTTGCCGAGCTGCAAGGCATTGATCGCTACACCTGGGTTGCAACCGCGTACCTGTTGACATCAACCGTGACGGTACCCATCTATGGCAAACTCTCTGATCTTATTGGACGCAAACCCATCTTTTTATTTGGTGTGGTTGTGTTCCTGATTGGCTCGGCGGCCTCTGGCGCTGCCCAGACTATGGATCAGTTGATTATATTCCGCGCCTTCCAGGGCCTGGGAGCGGGCGCTCTGATGCCTATCGCCATTGCCATCATCGGCGACCTGTTCACACCTCGCGAGCGTGGCAAATGGCAAGGTATTACCGGTGCTGTCTGGGGATTCTCTTCCATCGTTGGACCGACGGCTGGCGGCTGGATTACCGAGAATACGACCTGGCGCTGGATCTTTTATGTGAATCTCCCCATTGGTATCATTGCCCTGCTGGTACTGATCTTCTTGATGCCATCGCTACATAACAAGACAAGGCAGGTCTCCATTGACTATATCGGTGCGACCTTGCTGGTCGTAGGAACGGTACCCTTGCTGCTTGGTTTTACCTGGGCGGGCAACCCGTATCCCTGGCTTTCCGCGCAAGTGATCGGGCCGTTTGCCGCAGCCGTAGTTTTTCTGGCGGCCTTTATCATCTACGAGGCGCGCCTGGAGCGACGTGGCGGCCAGCCCATCATCGAGCCAAGCCTGTTTAAGAACCGCATTTTTACCGTTTCGACCCTGATTACGACGATTTTCGGTATGGGGCTGTTTGGCAGCATCTTCTTTATCCCGTTGTTTGTGCAGGGCGTGATTGGCACTTCGGTGACGAACAGTGGCCTCATCCTGACGCCGTTGATGTTGACATCGATGGTGGCAAGCGTCACATCCGGTCAACTGGTGTCGCGTCTGGGCAAATATAAGTGGATCGCCATCGTTGGCATGATTATCACCGTGGTCGGCTCCTGGATGCTGGTGCGCTTAGATGTCAATGCGACCAATGCCGATGTGTTGATTGCCATGATGGTGCTGGGTCTGGGCATGGGTTTCGGTATGGCGTTGTACAACCTGATTGTGCAAAATGCGATGCCGCGCAAGATCGGTCAGGCCACCTCGGCCCTGGTTTTCTTCCGCTCGATTGGCGGCACTATCGCCCTGGCGGCAATGGGATCTTTGATGACGGAAGCCTACTTGCCCGCTTTCCATAATGCCTTGCCCGCGCTTGTAAAGCAGGCCATTCCAGCGAAGTACCTGAGCTTTTTTGACAACCCGCAGGTTTTGCTCTCGCCTGAGGCTCAAACACAGATGCAGGCACAGTTCGCCTCTTTTGGGTCGCAGGGCCAGCAACTGTACAACAGCGTGATTACTGCGGTCAAAGTTGGTCTGACGCAAGGTATCCATAATGTTTTCATCTTGAGTCTGGCAATTATGCTCATTGGTCTGGTTGCGGTTTTCTTCTTGCAGGAGATCCCTCTGAAGGGCGGACGTATCAAAGAGAAGACCTCGGTTGCAGATGCTGCCGACCAAGCCGCCCCGGAGCCGATTGCTCCAGTCGCATTCCACTAAAGCAGTTTTGTTCAGCAAAAGCGGCGTTGATGACTCTGGATCAACGCCGCTTCTGGCTTTGATCGGCTTGCATGACAATATCTTCATGATGTCTGCTAACTGGTGCAAAGTCTCTACCCATCTGGTATAGTAAAATGAAGACAACGTATGACGGTGCGAGTCTGCGTTGGTGTATGTGGGGGGATAAGTGATGATGGATGTGGAGCGACAATGTGGAAAAATCGATACTCCGGGCATAATCACGGCGCTACTAAGCGAGTTTAGTGCCGTTGCCGACTATCGTACATTACGCGATAGCTTGCCCCGGCGGCTGACCAGCTTGCTGAAATGTCGGTGCGTCTTGTTCTATCAGCGTATTGGCGAAACCTTGCAGTTTGCTTCCGGCTCCTTTGATGATAAACCTGGATGGTCTTCCTCGCTGCTTGCTGTGACCCATATTAATCCGATTAGCCTCAATAGCGATATGCCAGAGGTATGTGCCTGGCGTGAGCGGCATAGCATTGGCACGCCTGCCTCCTGTCCTACGCTGGTAGCCACGCCCTTAATTTACCGTCAACGCGGTCTCGGCGTGCTGGTAGCCATACGTGGTCAGGATGCGGAAAAGCTCCATTGTGCCGAGCATTGGGCTGAGGATGAAATGGGTGCTCTGGAGGCGGTGGCTGGCGTTGTGGCTCTTTTACTCGAAAATACTCGTTTGTTGGAACGCGACCGCGAGCGCATCCATGAACTCGCGCTTTTGAATAGTATCAGCAGCCAAATGACCTGCTCAATGTACGACCTTGAACGCGTGCGCGGCGTCATCGTCCAGCGAGCACGCGAGATTTCTACCGCTGATCTGTGTGAAATGGTCGAGCCTTCCATGCCGGTAGATGCTATTTCATGGATTACGCCAGAACTGCATGAGATGCTGCTGCAACGCTTTCGGGAATACCATTCGCTGGTCCCTCTGATCGTCGAACGTCCAGGGAACGGAGATGACCCGTGTGCTGGCGATTATCTAAAACACCTGCCGTCAGCGATCAAAACGCTTTTTGCTGTGCCATTGCTGCGGGGGCGTGCTATTGATAGACGCGGGGGGTCATTGTTGCGTGGCAGCATTGGTATCGCCCAGGATGGCACGCCGGAGCCGCGTGTGCTTGGTTTTATTATCGGGGCCTATCACCAACCCTGGAAGCTGAGACGGGCCGAAATAGTGTTGCTCCAGGTACTTGCCAGTCAGGCCAGCGCAGTCTTAGAGAATATCCACCTGATGACCGAAGTAGTAGAAGCTCGCAACGAGGCTCGTAAATTGTTGCGGCAGGTCTTAGATGATCGACGCATGAAAGAGTTGATTCTGGCGAGTATTCCCAGCGGACTTATCACCACCGATCAGAAGGGCGATATTACCACCTTTAATCGCGCCGCTGAGGCTATCCTGGGATACCATCCTTACGAAGTGCTGGGACACTCTCTGCACAAGTTTCTTGACTTGCACGCTTTACAGCCTGTTGACGATGTCTCGCCTCTCCCAGTATCCTCGACTCTGCTGGACCAGCAACGTGACGTTTTGCATACGCTTATACGGAGTGGCACTATCGTCACGATGGATCGTCATGGGCGGGAAATCGTGCTTGATGTCGATGTCTTGCCCCTCTGTAAAGAGCAGGATGGGCAAATAGGGACGCTGGCAACTTTTACCGACGTGACTTCCGTGCATCGCCTGGAGGAAGAAAAACGCCGCCTGGATCATCTCGCATCTCTGGGAGAGATGGCCGCCAATGTAGCCCATGAGGTGCGTAATCCCCTGGCCTCGATTAAAACTTCAATGCAGATGCTCAAAGAAGACCTCTTTGCCTCTTCTCAAGCTGTTACTGAACAGGGAGGGGGGCAGACTGAGTGGGCGCAAGAATCGATCTCTGTTGTGCTACAAGAAGTTGAGCGGCTAGATACGCTGGTGCGTGACCTCTTGCTATTTGCCAAGCCTTGCCATCTTCATCGCGTGTACTGCGATATTGTAGCCATGAGCGATCAGGCGCTCAAGCTGATGCAGACGCAGTGTGCGGAAGCTAATATCGCGGTTCACCGCATCTATGGAGATATACCAGCGATCTGGGCCGATGCCGCCCAGATTGAGCAAATCCTGTTTAATCTCTACATCAACGCGATCCAGGCCATGCCCGATGGTGGCATACTCACCATCTCCTGCCAGAGCATCGCTGCTGAGATCGCCCTGCGCGAAGCCGGAGACAGCCAATCGTCGCTCTATCAAAGGATGGATAATATCTACTGCATGGCGATCAAACGGCTTCAGGATTCTCCGGTTCAGCAGTGGTTAGAGATAGCCGTCAGTGATACGGGAACAGGAATCGCTCCCGACCAGCTTGAGCATATCTTTCAGCCATTTTTTACCACGAAGGCGCATGGTATCGGGCTGGGGCTGGCGATTACGCGCCGACTGGTAGAAGATCACGGCGGCTATATCCGGGTCGAGGGCCATTACGGCTATGGCGCGACCATCGTGGTGCGTCTGCCACTCGTGGTGGGAGACGCGGCCCATACGCCGGAAGAAGCCGAACAGGACGACGCAGTGCAGGAGCAGGGTGGTCAATTATGAGCCTGAGCATTCTTATCATCGACGATGAACCCCATTTGCCTCATCAATTTGCTCGCTTTCTCAAAAAGCGCGGGGGCTACGAAGTATTTACGGCTGCTGACGGTGAGCTAGGATTGCAGGAACTGCAACGCAATACTATTGATCTGGTCTTGCTCGATCTGCGCTTGCCTAAGCTCAGCGGTCTGGAGGTGCTCACGCAAATTCGGAAGATCGATGCGGAATTGCCAGTCGTCATCCTCACCGCTTATGGGGACGTGCAAACGGCTGTAGCCGCGATGAAACTGGGCGCATCGGACTACCTGCTCAAAGGCTTTGATCTGGATGAGCTGCTCATTGTCGTGCAGCGAGCTTTGGAGACAAGCGCCATGTCGCGTGAACTTCGCCAGTTGCGGCGCGAGCGCAGCGACAACTACCACTTTAAGCATATTGTGGGGCGGAGCGAACGGATGCGCGAGGTTTTTGATCTGGTGGCGCGAGTGGCACCAAGCGATACGGCAGTACTAATCACCGGAGAGAGTGGAACTGGCAAAGAGGTGATTGCTCGTGCTATCCATGAGCAAAGCCTGCGGGCATCCGGTCCCTTTCACCCCTTGAATTGCGCAGCCATCGCCCATCACCTGCTGGAAAGTGAACTTTTCGGCTATGAACGCTATGCTTTCACCGATGCCAAAAAGCAGAAACGCGGCCTGCTGGAACTGGCTGATGGAGGCACCCTTTTCCTCGATGAGATCGGTGAAATGCCGCTTGAGATGCAGGCCAAGCTCTTGCGTGTGCTGGAGACACGCTCATTTTTTCGCCTGGGAGGAAGCCAGGAAGTCAAAATTGATGTTCGCATCCTTGCTGCGACCAACCGCGATCTTGAGCAAGCGAAAATGGATGGGATCTTTCGTGCCGATCTATATTTCCGCCTGGCGGTGCTGGAAATCAAGCTGCCTCCCTTGCGTGAAAGACCGGGGGATATTCTGTTGTTCGTTTCACACTTTATCGAGGACTTTAATAAGTCGATGGGCCGCAATATCCGGCGCATTTCCCCAGAAGCGCAACGCCTTCTGCTGGCATATAGCTGGCCTGGCAATATTCGTGAGCTAAAAAATGTGATCGAGCGGGCGATGATTTTGAGTAGCAGCGAAGAACTTTTACCTGCGCATTTGCCGCAGGAAATTGTTGGCTCGGATCTGAAAGATGTCTCGCCCCTTGACCCCTGGGAACAGTGGTTAAACATGTGGCCGCGAGGAAGCGTTTCGTTGGAAGAGATCACCGGGCGCTTCGAGCGACATCTAATTCGCTGGGCTTTGGAGATAGCCAGGCGCAACCGAACACGGGCCGCCGAGTTGCTTGGTTTGGCGAAAGTTGACCAGTTGCGTTACCTGATGCGCAAACATAATATTGAATAACAGATGCTTATGCTCCGCACAGAAATAAGAGATTTAATCAGCGTTGCTTGCCTCTGCGGCTGCATCGTAGAGCAACAGCTCTGTCTCCAGTTCTTGCCAGGCAAGCTGTTCTATCTGGAAATTGCTCAGTTGCTGCCGTCGGGCCATCGCTTCCTGAAACTTCACCGTCACCCGCTGTCGGAAATTGGCCAGGATCGGGCGCTGCACCACTGGTTTTGGCATAACGCGCAGCTCTATATCATTGGTGTGCAGGAAATCACTTTTATCGAAGGCGAGCGATATCAGGTCGCTAAACGTGGCAAGGAGGTTGAGACGCTGTTGAGAAAAGTATTTCTCTTGTGTGCTGGAGGCCAGCAGGCATCCCGCAATGCGCCCCTCAAAGCGAATGGGGGCCGCAGCTGCGCTAACTTCAAACTCGTCTTGAATCGAAGGGAAAGGTTTGTCCTGGCGCAAATTATCGTCGTTGACGATATGACGAACCTCAACCGCATAGCCGGAGAGAGATTCAAGGCCCAGAAAAAGCACATCGTGTTCAAGATCGGCTGTCCAGGGAGGTGTGCCTTTGCCAGCTCTCTCGCGCAAGCTGCGTACCTTGCCGTCGAGCAGAGAAGGAGGCATGCACTGGACCAGCTTAACTGCCATGCCTAACTGGTTAGGGTCCAGTTGTGTCAGAGCTTGTTTTAACACAACTTCGCTGATGCGCCAGAAGCGTAAACTCTCGGTTGTGGTCGTACGAATGCTGAGCACCTGGGCAAAGAACTCGGAAGGAATTTGCTCTGCGGAATCTTCCATCAGCCAGGACTGGATATCGGGATATACCAACTCCAGGGCGTCGATCAATTCCTGGCGGTGGTTGGGATGAATGACCTGTACCAGGTGGATTAAGTGGGAACGCTGGGGTTTTGATTCGCCGCTCGCCCAGCGCGAGAGGGTCATGGTCGTGACACCAAGAGCCGTTGATAGGCGCTGGCGTTCGGCTGGAGATTTGATGATCCCTTGTAAGATGGTTGACCATGCTGGAAGGGGAGTGACCATACCTTTCCACCTCATTGAAACTGCTAAATACTCATCCGGTCTTGCCTTATATGATAACAGAGGTGCAGTGTTGAGTCAACTGCTAAACTAATATTTCAGGTATAAAATTTCTCGAAATGCGCTCAATATTCATGAAATTGGAAAAACTAGTTGTACTCGCGTCGTGAAATCTGTATCATAGATGAGGATGGTAAATCAGGCAGGATAATGTAGATTGTGAAGATAAAGGAGGGGTGCGTGCTAAAAAGAATCATAGCCGTTGACGATGATAAAGAAGTGCGCGAAATCGTAACTTTTGTGCTCAGCCGGAATGGCTTTGAGGTCGAGACAGCTTCCAGTGGACAACAGCTCCAACATTTGCTCAATTCGCGACTACCCGATTTGATTATTCTAGATGTCATGATGCCAGGAGAGGATGGCTATCGTATTTGCCGGGGCTTGCGAGACGAGCCGCGTACGCAACATATTCCAGTGATCATTATCACTGCCCATGCCGAGGACATCTACAAGCGTATCAGCCTGGATCTTGGAGCAGCACAGCATATCACAAAGCCCTTTCATCCATTGGAATTGGTGGAAAAGGTCAATGCCCTTTTGCAATAAAAGAATAGAAGATATAATTATCTGGATACAGATCTAAAATTTGTGACGTAAAGTACTTGTCTCAACGCTTAAAAGTTGGTATCATTACAAGCAAGAGCGTCCTGACAAGTTCAAGGAAGCAGAGCGACATGCCAAACAGATACCAACGTGAGATTGAAGAGATTCTGCGTAATCTAGAGAACGCAGACCCTAAACCAGCCTTACGACCAAAATTCGGCAAGCGACCGCGTCGGAAGCCAGCTCCTGGCACGTCTGCGCGTCGTCATCAATTCTTTTCGTTCAATTTCTCGATGACGGAATGGTTGCTCGTCGGTGCTGTTGTCGCTGCGCTGGTTTCTGGCGGCTATGCCTACTTACAAGATAGGCAGGATATTTTTACCGCGATCCTGGCAACCGTCGGCATTGTATGTTTAACCCTGGTCTCGCTCTCGCACTTTATATTCCGTCCACGCCGTTCCCAATCAACGCGTTATGGGAATGTCACTGTTACCCCTTTACGCCGTAGCCCGTTCAGTGGCCTCAAGACGCAGTGGAATCTCTTTATGCTCAAAATGCGCTATCGCCGCAGAAAAGAGCGCTAGTTGGCGTGTTTTACCCATTAGTGATACCAGGATAGTTCTTTATGCCGATGCAAACTGCTTGCGGGCGGGTATAGCATGGGCTGTTTTTTGCTATCGTGCGTCATCTGGCTGCCCTTTGTTCCCAAAAAGTCAGAACTAGATGTTCAGACAATACCATTCTCAAATAGCCAACTTTAGCTATGCAAAATGGAACCAGAAAAAAACTGTGTTAGTGAAAAAGGAGTTTTTTGCATGAATGAACTGGTAGAACGCCTCTCGCAGGGAGATCATCCTGTTGCCGTTGGTGGTCCGAAACCTTCCCTGGAGGAGTTCAAAAAGCGCATAGAGGACATGGGGTATGTCTTTATCAAGTTTACCGGGACGCGTGGCGGAACGGATCTCGGCGTCCGCGTTGATAAAGCTGCTGTTGACCTGAGTAAGGCCGATTTTGCCCAGGCCACCGGCGTCGCACATGTCGAGGGAACGCTAACATTAAACTATGTCAAGGTGCGCTGTGTGGCCGATATCGATCTGGCAACCTTACAGGGCACGGGGCACCTGGTGATCCTGGAAGAGGTTCATCCCTAAGTAATCCTCGCTATCAAGCCGATAGAAAAGCCCTTTCATGAGATATGGCGTAGATATTTGCT
>DASTZT010000237.1:0-4729 GCA_035764225.1 Ktedonobacteraceae bacterium | reverse complement strand
GGAGGTTTCTTTCTTGGCGCAATATCGCAGCCCGCGCCCGTTGTTGCAAACGCCACCGGGAATGTTTTGCATCTCTACGTCAGCGGCTTCAGCCAGCCTTCTATTACTATTAACAAAGGCTCAACGCTCACGCTCATTAATGATGGAAACTACCATCACAGCATTTCCAACGGCCAGTGGGTCAACGGGCAGCCGATGATTACGCAGGAGACAGGAGCACCTAAGGTCAGTCACCTGGATATCAACACAGCAGGCAAAAGCTATTCGATTGGACCCTTTGCCACAGCTGGAACCTATCATCTACTGTGTTCGATACATCACGGTATGATGGTCACAATTGTCGTCCAATGACGCCCTTGAGAAGATCATACACCTTTTCCAGATAGCGAAGCTCGCTATTCTGGAGAAGGCCTAGCAAGAGTAGTAACATTACTGCGTTCTTGTCCCGGATTGATTTCTTTGACATAGAAAAGGAAAGTACGATGTCACGCATACCCGCACCAGAGCAAGACCTCCGGTCTCTCTATCACCCGCAAGAACACGAAGAGGGCAAGCCAACGAAAAAGCGGATCTTCATGCTAGTCCTGATAGTGCTGGCAGCCATCTTCATCTCTATAGGCACGCTCAAACCAGGCCCTTTCCAGGACACATCTACCGCCTCAGGCCCGGCCCCGCTGACGCCGCCGCAAGTTCCATCCGGGGCGGGCGTGCCAAAAGCTGTTAACATGGGCATGCCGGGGGCGACCAACTCTATCACGACCTTGCAAGCTCCACTGACTGCTCCCAGCATGAAGGAGTTCACGCTCACTGCTCAAAATAGCGTCATCAATCTGAGCGGAGGCGCGCAGGTAGCTGCCTGGACCTTCAACGGCAAAGCGCCCGGACCAACTCTGCGTGCGCAACAAGGCGACCTCGTCGTTGTCCATATCGTCAACCATCTCTCGTTTGGCATCGCGGTTCACTGGCACGGCATCAATGTACCCAACTCGGCTGATGGCGTGGCGGGCGTGACGCAGGATGCGATTAAGCCCGGTCAGACTTACACCTATCGTTTCTTTGTCAATGATCCCGGTACCTACTGGTATCACTCTCACCAGTTCGGCTACGAGGAGACTGTAGGGGGACTCTTTGGGGCATTGATTGTTGATCCTAAAACGCCTACTATCCATGCAGATGTAGATGATAACGTATTGTTCCATATCTGGAATGGGCCAGACGATCAGTCGATTTTTAGTATCGATGATGCCACTAAGACGCTCAACAAAGTAGCTAAGCCAGGCCAATGGGTACGCTTGCGCGTCATTGAGACCTCTAACACCGATTCCGGCGATCCGCAGGTGTTTACCCTGCTGGGAGCACCTTTCCAGGTTGTGTCGATGGATGGTCACGATGTCAATGGCCCACAATGGTTGAACGAGACCCCGATTCCCATTGGGACAGCGCAACGCTACGATCTGCTCTTCCAGATGCCCGCTCATGGCGCGGTCTCCCTGGTGACTGCGGATGAGAATAATAAGCAGTTTGTGTCCGCTCCAGCCGTAGTGTTTGGTCAGGGAACAGTCCCGGCAAAGCTGCCAACCGTGAAGCAGTGGTTCGATCTCACGACGTATGGGCAACCGGCACCAGACCCGATTACCTTGCAGAGCCATTTCGACGAAACCTCCAACATCGTGCTCAACGACGACCAGAACGGCACCTCAATGGGGCGCTCAGGGACAGTTTACACGATGAACGGCAAGGTCTTCCCGAATACAGGCATGATTATGGTCACTGAAGGACAGCTGGTCAGAATCCATCTCGATAACCAGAGCCAGTTATTCCATCCCATTCACCTGCACGGCCACACCTTTACGGTGATAGCACGCAACGGCAAACCATTGACGGGCAGTCCGGTGCATCTCGATACCGTCCTTGTCCCGCCTCATACCACGTATGATATCGCCTTTGTGGCGAATAATCCGGGCGTCTGGATGATCCATTGCCACAACTTCTTGCACGCCAACTGGGGCATGGACATGATGGTCGTCTATAATGGCTATTCTACACCGTATAACGTCGGAACAGCGTCGGGAAACTTCCCCGACTGAGAACTCCTCTTTGCTCATAGAAGAGAAAAGGATGCAGCTACCCGCATCTTTTTCTCTTCTTACACACCTGTAGGGCTATTTCACCTGGTACTACAGCAGATAGGAGCACAAAAAAATGGAAATTTCTCTTTACCTTGAGGGGCAAAATGGCCTGACATGGGATCGCTGGAAGCGTTTTGTCTCTCTCGTTGAGCCATGTGGCTTTGATGGTCTGTTTCGCTCAGACCATTTCACCGGGCCAACGCCACCTGATAAAAACTCTCTGGAAATGATTGTTTCACTGACGTACTTAGCAGATCATACCCGGCATATTCACTTTGGTCCCCTGGTAGCTCCGGTCTCCATTCGTCACCCCGTTCTCCTCGCTCGCCAGGCAGCTGCCATCGACGATCTGAGCGGCGGACGCATGATCCTGGGGGTGGGAGCTGGCTGGGAAAAGCGCGAGCACCAACTCTTTGGCTTCGAGCGTGGCCCCCTTGCCCATCGCATGGCCCGCCTGGAGGAAGCCCTTGAGGTGATGACGCGTCTCCTTCAGGAGAACGAACCTGTAACCTATGAAGGCAGCTTTTACCAGTTACACGACGCCATGTTGCTGCCGCGCCCTCAGCGACCAGGAGGGCCGCCAATCCTGATTGGTGGCAATCGACCGACCATTCTTCCATTGGTAGCACGCTATGCTCGTGTCTGGAACGCGCTGGCCATCTCCCCTCAAGCGTTTCGCGAGAGCTGTCAGGCGCTTGATATGCTGCTACGCGATCTGGGCCGCAAGCCTGGAGATGTCAAACGGACCATGTCAACCTCCCTGAACATCGGGCGCACGATGGAAGAGCTTAATCGCAGCCTGCAATGGCGCTTTAATGTACCAGAGTATGCTGAATTGCCTCTGGACGAGTTTGTTGAAACCCTGCACGCGACCCGTCATGCCCTGGTGGGAACGCCCGATCAGGTTATCGCACAGATACATCGATTTATGGAAGCAGGCGTCGAAGAAATCATGCTCCAATGGTGGAATATGGACGATACTGCTAGCCTGCACGTCTTCGCTGAAGATGTGCTATCACGCATCCGTCGCTGAAAACATCGAGTCAAATAGATTATGAAGGAGTAAATGGACGAATGTCACAGATACCACAAGAAGAACCTCTCGGCATTGATGGGGTTGTTTTGAAAAGATTGGCCTGTCACGCGGACGAGCGCGGCTTCTTCATGGAGCTGATCCGCCAGACAGATCCTTTTTTCCAGGAAGGCTTCGGGCAGCTGAGCCACAGCAAAATGTATCCAGGCGTTGCCAAAGCGTGGCATATTCATCGTACGCAGGTTGACTGGTGGTACGTTCCAGTGGGTCGTTTGAAGGTCGGGCTTTCGGATCGGCGTCCAGATTCCCCCACGTTCAATACCACGATCACGGTGTTTTTAGGAGAGGATATGGAGCCAGCTGTGCTGAAAATACCGCCTGGCGTGGCTCACGGTGGCAAGGCGGTCGGAGGGGTTTCACATCTATTCTATGTCACGTCATGCGTTTACAATCCCGCTGAAGAGGGACGTATCTCTCATGACGATATGGGTATCGGATACGACTGGAAGCAGGGAGCAGCGATCACGTAAGCGCCCACGAAAGAGAGGCGGGAGTTGGCACTGATGAGTCAACTCCCGCCTCTCTGTGGTCTAGCGGTATTATTTCGCTGCTCTCGCCAGGACAAACAGGCGGCAGCCCATCACCACATACCAGGCAAAGGCCGTTATTATCAGAAGACGATTGGTGAGGCCGTGGCTGGGTACAGGACCGATCAGGATGAAAAGCACCAGGGTGGCATAGGCAGTAATGGTCGTGTACCGACCATAGGCACGCCAGGCAGGGGTTTTGCGCAATTGCCGCCCGATAATAAAGAAGGCAACGATCAGCGAACCGAAGATGACGACAAAGCCGACCACATGTAGCACTCCATGTAGCGAGACCAGCGGGTTGTTAAAGCCCTCCTCAGTGAAGATGCCGTCATTGATCAGCCCAATCCCGGCGATACCCAGCAAGAGCGTGCTAACGAGCAGGGATCTCCTCCCCATCACCTGATGGAACGCAGAATAAAAGCCAGGAGCGAAGACAAGGAGCAGCAGCCCGGTGATCATAAAATTGGCGTTCTGAATCCAGGTATTAGCTCCCTGTGCTCCCAGATCGCTAATCATTTGCCACACGGGCGAGTAGCCAGGACGGAGAGCACCATCAACGGTAACAACGACGATAAACAGGATCGGGGCAATGATTCCGGCCAGCGGAAAGCCCCATGAAGCCCCACGCCACTCGCTAGATGACAAGGTTGTTTCCTTTTGCATGATCGATCAACCCCCAAATTCTAGAGTAATCCCTCACAGCTCGCCTACTACTAGTACAACAGCCAGACCCTCACTCGCCCCGATGAGGAGAGGGCAAGTGAGGGCAACGAAAAGTTACCTACGCTTTACTTACACTATTTTACGATAACCGTAAGCGTCATCCCTGGACTCAATGCACAATAGAAATGGTAGGTTCCTGGGGTCTCAAACTTGCCAATCTCAAGATTACGAGCTGTCCCATTCACCTTCTCATGGTCTACCACCGGCTCGCCCGCCTGCTGCTCGGTCTGAATTTTCCCGTTCACCCAGGAACC
>DASTZT010000236.1:0-4036 GCA_035764225.1 Ktedonobacteraceae bacterium | reverse complement strand
CCCAATTCCGCCGGTGTGGTTATCGACGCGGTGCGCATGGTCAAACTGGCGCTGGATCGCGACCTCAGCGGCACCCTGGAAGGCCCTAGCGCCTATCTGATGAAATCGCCTCCGGTGCAGCACCACGACGATATTGCGCGTGAAATGACCGAAGCGTTTATCCAGGAAGTGCCTCTTCCCACAACGGCGGACGATGTCGTGAAAGAGCTAGCCAACGGCCATAAAACGGAAGCCGTAGCTGATTAGGGCGGTTCTAAAGAAAGGGACACAGAGTATCTTATGAGATGCCCTGTGTCCCTCTCGCCAGTATCACCACGGTTGTTACTTATCGCTTATGTTCTAGCGATGTTGCACCGGAGCATTTTGATCAGGAGTTGTCTCTGTTGTATCTGTTGCAGCAGTACGTAACAATTCCTCACGCACAATCGTTATTTCTGGTGGCGCGCTAATACCAATTTTAACACGCTCGCCTTCAACGGCCAGCACTGAAATATTAATTACACCAGCCAGCACGATACTTTCACCAACTTTTCGTCGCAATACCAACATGCAAAGCTCCCTTCATTAGCAGCATGTCCCAGGCGTCCCTGCGCTGCGACCGACAGGAGGCGCTTCTTTCAACGTAAACCACCACACAAAAAATTGAATCGCGAATGCTCAGAGAGTTACTACGTTGTTCAGACGCCAGGTTAGCGCAGAGCGGGTACAATTCAAGATAATTAAATAGAGTTACCTTTCCTGCTCGTCCGTCAGGTGGGTCTCGTTCTTCAACAGTCGTTCGGCAAGAACCCTACTATCAATAGTATAGGTACACGCCTGAACTCGCGCCCTTAGCTCCTCAACGCGCATAGCTCGCTGCTCAGAGCAGAGCAGAGCCGCATGAACGCCACGACGGATCATCGATTGATCCTCCGACTGCGTCATCCAATCGATCCAGGACGTTATGTGGGAACCGGACAAAGCACCTTCCAGCCGAACTCGTTTTTTCGTACGCACCAGGTGACGCGTGCCTGTCTTCATGGAAATCCCTCCCGATATGAAATCTTGTGGCCTTACTGGTGATACATTCTAGCAATCACTCGCAATCATCCATAACCACTTATAATCGCCCACGCCACCATACCATGTACTATCGGTACGAAATAGCGGCTCAACAGGGATATCAATGAGACATCTATGGACTATGAAATCACATGCCTGGAACGTCTTCCTTTACCACTACTCGCTATCGCCTTTTGATGATTCGATCTCCTGGTTTCATGCGCACCTGTTTCCGAATTCCCCGCATTCTCGATTGTGCTCAGCCCACTATTGCTATCCTGAGCGTCTGTGGCGTCGTCAGACTGATATGGCTTTAAGACGGTTCGTAAGCGCATGATCGCCTGCATGTGCAATTGGCAGACACGGGACTCGGAAACTCGCATCACTTTGCTGATCTCCTTCATCGTCAGTTCCTCATGATAGTATAAGGAAAGCAACAACTTTTCCCGTTCTGGCAGGCGATCAACCGCCGCGCCAAGCAGCACCACAAGCTCCCCTCGCTCCACCTGAAGATCTGGTCCCATAGCGCTCTGATCTTCTAGCAGATCGCTCAGCGAGGTGGCCTCATCATCCTGGGTCAACGTGCTCAAGGGCGCGTCAAGCGAAAGCACGGTCGCGCTGACCTCAAGCAGCATTTGACGATAGCGTTCTAGCGGGACGCCCATAGCTGCTGCCGCTTCCTCTTCCCTGGCTGGTCGCCTCAGACGCTGCTCCAGCTCGGCTAACACCTGCTCAATTTGCCGGACGCGTGCAACTGCTGTACGGGGCAACCAGTTGAGCGAACGCAACTGATCGATGACGGCACCGCGAATTCGCGGGGTGGCAAAAGCTTCAAAGCGCACCCCGCGCGCCGGATCATAGCGATCAATCGCGTTAATCAGCCCTATCATGCCGTAACTAATCAGATCTTCAGCATCTAAGAGACTGGTAGGTGGTATCCCTAACCTCCCGACGACGAAACGCGCGAGAGGTGCATATTCAGTGATCAACTCTTCCCGCAATGCCGGACGCCTGGTGGTAATGAACTCGGTCCAGGTATCGCTCATTGACACTGATGCCCTCATACGACACTCCTTTCAACATTGCCAGACACACACCCCCCGATCTATCGCATGAGTAGAGTGTAGTAGGATAGCAAGCTGGCGGATATTGACACAAGTCCCCCGTTCAACCAACAGAAGTCCTAAGCCGCTGGGAGCCTATAGTTTAGCGAGAGGGGGCCGATAGAAGATTCCAGGCGAGGGGCGGAATCAGTAACCCTCACAACTCACCATCGAGCATATGTTATGCGACTCATCTCAGGAGAGCTCTATGAAAAACAAACAAACGCCCGGCGGAGGATCTTTTGAACACAATGAGCGGCTCTTACAGCATATTCAAACGGGCCAGTATAGCGATCACGTACAGCAAGAGCAGGTCCAGCTCGATCATCTGATGGAGTCAGGCTTTGGATGGGAAGAGGCCATAAAACTGCTGCGGATGCGGGAAAACCTTTACGAGAACAGCGAAGTACGCCAGCGCATGGCCGAAGATCTGCGGATACATTTTGCTCGATGGCTCTATGAACACGGCGAAATCAGCGAAACATAGTGCTTGCCAGCCAGGAAGAGATGTGCTATACTCTCGGCGGAGAGATGTCAGAGTGGTCGAATGTGCCGCTCTCGAAAAGCGGTAGGGTGCAAGCCCTCGTGGGTTCGAATCCCACTCTCTCCGCCAACCTGGAGGAGTCTCATAGTGGTCTAGTGAGCACGACTGGAAATCGTGTAAGGTGAATAGCCTTCGTGGGTTCGAATCCCACCTCCTCCGCCCAGGCCCCCAACCCGCTCCACACCTCGATCCAGTACTACCACATGACCATTTCCAGTGATCGGCGAAAAATACTGCCGACCGTTGCTCCAAAAGGACAGATAGGTGGGGTTGTGCCAGCTTCATTTTCATATCACCGGCTCCCAAATTGGTGAATCTGGTGAATCATTTTGTAGTATATGCTGTTCTCTTTGCAGAGGCAAACGTTCTATACTGCTAATAGGCGTCGCTGTAATAGTCAGACATATTCGCCATTGGCCCATTTCTTTTAAATGAACGAATCTCGTAGAATAAAAGAAAAATCTTGAGGAGCATAAAACTTGGGACTACCGATTGATCTCACAACGGTTCGCCTTTTTCTCCGCGTTTTCCTGGCAGCCATTCTTTGGAGTGCGGCTATCAGCAAGCTGGCTCATCCCCGTCGGTTTCGCCGAGGAATACAGGAATACCAGGTTATCCCTGCTTTTCTGGAGAAAACGTTATTCCTTTCCACGCTCCTTTCTTTCAGTATTCCCAGCATGGAGATCCTCGTTGGATTTGGTCTTATAAGCGGTATGTTATTAGCTCTTTCGTCCGTTCTGACAACGGGTTTGTTTTGTCTCTTTGGCATTGTCGTAGCTTTTAACCTTTTGCGGGGACGTAAGGATCTTTCCTGCCACTGCGGAGGCGCACTAGGGAACCACCCGATTTCCTGGTGGCTGGTTGGACGCAACTTGTTGCTGACCGCTCTGGCCTGTATCCTTCTCTTCACTCCGTCAGATCGTTTGACACTTATTATCTTCCTTCGTAAGCCAACATTGCTTCACGAAGCTCTTTTTCCAACGATTGTTCCTGTAGTGCTTGTTGCTAGTATCGTTCTCATCCTCCTCTGGCTCTTCAATCATATGCGTACCATTTTACATCTAGAGGGTTAGAGCGGAACTGGCGATACTGAGAGATACCGAAAGGAAGCTTATGGTCATACCAGAATGGATTACGGTGAGCATTGTTGCCTTGTGGATTCTGGTGCTTGGTGAAACCGGCCTTTTGCTTTTGCTCTTACGAGCCCTGGGCCAATTACGCCTGCAGGGAAATACAACTTTTGGCACGAAAGGCAACATGCCAGAAGATTGGGGACCTGCTATCGGAACACAAGCCCCGTCATTTACAGCAGAGGCACCACAGCATAAAACTGTCCGTCTGGAGGATT
>DASTZT010000235.1:0-3319 GCA_035764225.1 Ktedonobacteraceae bacterium | reverse complement strand
TTGAAAGCGCACGCGATTGGTACATTCCTTCGCCAGGGTAGCGAAGAAGGACTCCATCGCCGCATTATCCCAACAATTGGCTGTGCGGCTCATGCTTACCTCGATTCCCAGTTCACGCAAAGCTGCTTGATACTGGTCACTGGTGAATTCCGTGCCGCGATTGGAGTGATGCAGCAAGTCTAATCCCGGATGTCGCTGCGCTACGGCCATGCGCACAGCTAGCTCGGTGAGGTCCGAATCTTCGGTGGCGGCCATCGCCCATCCGACCACCATCAGTGAGAAGAGATCCACAATGGCGGCCAGGTAGAGCCAGCCCTCAGCCGTTTCCACGGCTTTGGTATCCGTCACCCAGCGCGTATGAGGCCGCTCGGCGCTGAATTCCCGATTGAGCAGGTTGGGCGCAACACGCGCACGGGGATCCCCCTTCGTCGTCGGCTTGCGTGTCCGCTTGATCTGCGCGCTGATCCCCAGCTCGCGCATCAGCCGCGCAATCCGCTTGCGTGAGGTCCGCACCCCACGGGCTTGCAGCAGCGCGTGAATACGTGGACTGCCGTAGAGCTGACGATGCTCTAGGAAGATCTGTTGAATTTCGGCGGCAAGGCGGGCATCTTCTCGGCAATGCTGGGAAACCTCTCGATTTTTCCAGGCATAATACCCACTCTCGGAGACCTCCAGTGCCTGGCAGAGCACGGTGATCGGATACTGCTGGCTCTGTTCGGCGATGAACTGGAACTTCAGAGCTGGGCGCGCGAAAAGATGCCGATAGCTTCTTCTTCGGAAAATCCCCGTCCTCCCTCTGTTGGAAAGGCACTTCTCTGCGCCTTTAGGCAACTGACGCTGGAGAGAGTTCGACCTTGTAGCCAAGTTGCTCCAATCGACGAACATGATGCCGTTGCACTTGCTCGGTATTCAAGCGATCAAAATAGTCTGCCCCCAGCTCTGTATAAGATTTCTTCTCGCGCAGGACGTGGTAGATGATGACCAGCAAGCTATGGGCGACTGCCATCACGGCTCGCTTTTTTCCTTTGCGGCGCGCGATACGGTGATATTGTGCCGCTAAATAGGTATCGGTGCGGGTGATGCTCCAAACCACTTCTGCTAAGGCTGCACGCAAATAAGGATTGCCATTGGTAGTCGCTCCTGAGAAGCGCTTGCCCCCACTCTGTTTGTTCCCCGGACATACCCCTGCCCAGGAGGCCAAGTGCTTCTCAGTGGGAAAGCGCGACATATCGACGCCAATCTCTGAGATAATCGTCGCCGCCGAGGTGACTTTGATCGAAGGAATGGTCAACAAGAGTTGTTCTTCCTCTTGATAGCTCGTGCGCAACCTCTGCTCAATCTCCGCTTGGACTTGCTCGATGGACTCCGTCAGAAAATCGAGGTGGGTCAGAATCTGCGCAATGAGGAAGCGGTGATGCGGTTGGACACGACCATCTAACGCTCGACGCAACTGGGGGAGTTTGGCACGCAGACGCCCTTTTGCCAGCAGAGCCAGGGTCTCGATCTCTTCTTCGCCACTGGCAACCGCTTCAAGCATGGCTCGTCCACTCACGCCCAGAACGTCGGTGAGCACGGAAGTGAGTTTGATATTGACCCCTTCCAGAACCTTATGCAGACGATTAATCTCGCTGGTGCGCTCTTCGACGAACGACTTGCGATATCTCGTCAGCTCGCGTAGCTCTCGGATGGGAGCAGGAGGAATAAATGACGCTTTGAGCAGACCATGACGCAACAGATCAGCCAGCCATTCGCTATCTTTGATGTCGGTCTTTCTCCCAGGGACGGCCTTCATGTGCTGGGGGTTCACCAGGATCACGGTTCTGCCCTCTTCAAGGAGGTTAAACACCGAGGGGAAGTCACACCCCGGTTGATTCGAGGGCAATGACCGTAATCGCTACCTCACAGAGCCAGGCGTCCAACGCCAGCAAGTCTGCGGTCATCGTGGAAAAGGTGCGGGTCTTCTTCTGGACGGTTCCGTCAGCTTGGGTGAGCATCATGGTGACGACGACGTTCTTCTTGTGAACGTCAAGGCCAGCGCAACGCGGATGAATGACTTGCATGAGAGACTTCCCTCTTTCATATCATGGTGGGGTGAGGGAAGCAAGGGGGGACGAGAACATGCACAACGTTCTTCGGCGTGCTCACCGCTTCTGCGGAGGCGACAATTATTGGTTCTGGACGTCCCTCAGCCAGCTTTTTTACCGGGCTCACTGCTCCACTGCTCTGGGCGGCTTCTCCCTTCTTCCCTGCGACTCTCGTATAGCCCATTTTCATGCTCATTGGTGTCACCATGTGACATGACCGCTTTTTTAAGATGTCACGCTCCTGTCGCAAGATCTCATTTTCTCGCTTGAGGCGGCGAATTTCCTCTTCTTGTGGAGTTTGATGCCCACTTCCAGGAAATGCCTGCTCCCCCTGCTCGGAAAACAGCTTGCACCAATGATGAAGGGTACTGTCTGCAATGCCTAAATCACGCGCTATCTGCACTAACGGCTTCTGGCTTGATTTTGCTAGTTGTACTGCTTCTACCTTGAATTCTCTCGTAAGGTTCTTTGCTCCTTTGGCATGGTCCTTTCCCTTTCTGTGGCGGTCCACTTCTTCCAGTTTACCTTCCACATCTTTCTGGGTCATGACCAGACGTGGAGCAAGGATTTACATGGATTCACCGTGCCGCCTATATCCTCTCCAATGACGATCACCAAACAGCGGGCCAGGTGCGCCAGACCTACGAACATCTCCTCAACGAGATGGAGCAAGCACCGACCTCCTCTGAAACCCTCGCCAGGATGCTCTCGACATTTCGCAAAGTCACCAGGAGTTATTGGACCGGCCTGTTTCACTGCTATGATCAAGCAGATCTACCTCGCACGAACAATGCCTTAGAGCAGTATTTTGGCTCCGTTCGCTATCATGAACGGCGAACGACGGGAAGGAAACAAGCCTCTCCCGGTCTTGTTGTTCGCGGAGCCGTTCGGGTGGTGGCTTCTGTTGCTTCCCGCCTCCATTCCTTTTCTGGCGCAGAGCTTTGCCCCACTGATCTCACGCAATGGAGTGTTTTACGAAGCGAACTGCATCAGCGTCATGAGGCACGGCGTTTACAACATCGCTTCCGTAAGTCTCCTGAACGCTATCTTGTCGCTCTCGAAGAAAAACTCATCAAGGAAAGATTGCCGACGTAGTTTTTTTTGGCTTTTCTGCCTCATTGATCCTTCAAAAAGTGGCAGCTTTTACCCTCTTGACAAAGTGGACACATCGGTGTCATACCCCAAAATGAGCGATTTTCGCTCACCGTCTTCACAAACAGCCCCATTTTTCCTGT
>DASTZT010000234.1:0-3356 GCA_035764225.1 Ktedonobacteraceae bacterium | reverse complement strand
ATCATCTGGGAAGAAAGAGCCAACAATGCCAGCAAGGATTTCTCCAAATTGCTGTGATTGCGAGAGAAGCCCAAGCGGTTTGAGTTCCTGAATGACGTAATGTTTGATATTGGCATTCATTTCTTCGGGCGCGAAGGTATGCACCAGAATCGTTTTTGGAGGCTCTGCACGGCGAAAGAGCCGAAAGTGAGAAGTCTCTTGAATCTGATAGCCTCCCTCAACAAAGCGCCGTTCGAGGGTTGCCAGGTCAACATTGTGACCATCGACAACAATAGTATCTCCTACGAGAACTGATCTCTCCTGAATAGAGACCTTCCTCGTTTTCCGCTCGGTATCGTGAAGAGTCGCTGGCTGCTCAGGCATGATTCGTCCCTCAAGACTTTTTCAGCTCTACACAGGCAAGCACCTGTATTCATATTGTATCATGTGATCCAGCCCTACTATGACACTTTCCCCCATCCTGCCAACCACTGTGAACCCATCTGTTGGCTGGTAGTGTCAATACGCAAGCATATGGTAGAATAGGCGAGAGTGCATTCATCGGGAAGGATAGCAATCAGATAAGCATTTCGGAAAGGTCGGTGCCATGAGTACGGAGGCGACAGGCTACGAGATTTATGACGTGAAGACGGGGCGACTGGCGGCGCGCATCAGTCCTGAGGGCGTTATACAGGGTGAAGGGGATCCGGAAGCTGTAGCGACGTTGCAAGCACTCATGCAGCGTGAAATCGTCGTCCGCGAGCAGCAAATCGATTATGACCCGCAAACGGCGGACGAAGACTATGAGCCTTTTCCCGAAGAGAACATGTGCTATTTCGGTGTTGTGACGCTTCGTCCCGGCGATCCTGCCTATCTCAAGACCTTTCTCCAACGCCTCCCGTATGTCAGCCATTACGAGGTTCGTCCATCAGAGGCGTAAAGAGCCATTGCAGGTTCCCTTGATCTGAAGCGCGAAAAGGCAGGTGCGATGTTTGACGAAACATCGCACCTGCCTTTTAACTCTTGCTTGAGAACGTTTTACAACAGGGGAACTAAGCGGGCAACTCCTTGCAGGTGCAACACAGCCTCGTAGATTTCCCTGGCCCCTTCGCCTGGTATGAGGCCCAGCGTGCGGCTGATAATTGCCAGGGTCTCAAAATTGGCCTCGGTACCGCCGCCCAGGTTGATGGCTGGCAGGAACAGGGTCAGGACGGTCGCACCGGTGTCGACAGTTCTCTGCAATGAGACGGAGACCAGGGTGCCAAGCTCGCTTTGCTGCGTGCGAATCTCATCTTTGTGGAAAGTGAGGTCGTACTGTCCATCTTGATACGAAAACTGTGGTAGGGTGGGTTCATCGATGAAGTGGATGGCTTGGTAGAGAATGTGAACTCCATCTCCTGTGAGTTCAAACACATTGGGAGTTCGTGCCTGTTGCGTCATGATGTTTGCTCTCCTTTTGTTGGTACTGGTATCGCTTTTGCTACCTTCAATCGTTTCGCTTTACCGTCCGGGTGGTAATGCTATGAACATAGCTCCAGTGGAAGAACGCTTACGGGGCATTATTTTAGGAGCACAATTCTGGTTGCAGAACCATAACCCTTTTCTACGATTTCGCGTCGTTTCTCCACCGGATTATCTCCTGATCTTCTCGTTTTCCTGCTAATCTGAACGATACATGCCGATATGTGACGATATAGAAGGAAAAGGAGGCGTTCGTCATGGCGGATTCGTCTGTTATCGATACAATAAGTCCTGCTCTCACCCCTGCTGGCAGTGATGTGCCAGAAGCGCTGCAGGAGCCTACGAAGGCGGTAAGCGCCGGTTTTCAGTTCCTGTTGTCGCTGGCGAACATGGTTGTCTGGCTCAGCATCTTACCAATCAGCCAGATATTGCTGCCAACGCAGATAGCCGCGTTCGATCCGGCGCGGAGATTCAGCAATCTTGCCATCGCCACGGCGGTCGGAGTCTTCGCCGCCATCGTGACCAATCCCATCGCCGGGGCGTTGAGCGACCGCACGACCTCGCGACTGGGACGCCGCCGTTCCTGGTTCATCATCGGTACCATCTGCTCGGCGGCAACGCTTGGATTGATGGCCAACGCTTCCGGCTTCGTTAGCCTGGTCATCTGGTGGGCCATCTTCCACATCGCCGCCAATGCCGTGCTGGCCGGACTCTCCGCCGTCGTTCCCGATCAGATACCTGTGCGCCAGCGCGCCACAGTGTCGACGTTTGTCAGTCTCGCCCTGCCATTTGGTGCCATCATTGGTTCCGTGCTCGTGTCGCGGGTGGTCAAATCGACGCAGCTTTCCTATTACACCTTTGCCGCCATTCTGCTCGTCGTCATGACCCTGTTCGTGCTGGTGCTGCGTGACAAACCGCTTCCCAGAGGGGCCGCGCCGCGTTTTTCGCTCGGAACCTTTCTGGCTGGCTTCTGGATCAATCCCGTCAAGCACCCCGACTTCGGCTGGGCGTGGCTCACGCGCTTCCTGGTCTACCTCAGCTACTATATCGCGCTGGGTTACCTGCTCTACTTCCTGCAAGACGCCGTGCATTACCAGAACGCGGCCCAGGGCGTCACAACCTTTCAAAGCATCCTGACGGGTACATTGCTGATTGCTTCCATCACCAGCAGCGTTCTCTCCGACAAATTCCAGCGCCGTAAGGTGTTTGTCATGGCAGCCAGCCTGGTGATTGCGCTTTCTATGCTGATACTCGCCTTTTTCCAGACCTGGCCCGCCGTCATGCTTGCCGGTGCCGTGCTCGGAATTGGCTTTGGGGCCTACCTCGGCATCGACATAGCGCTCATCACGCAGCTTTTGCCATCGGCCAACGCACGTGGGAAGGACCTCGGCGTGATCAATATCGCCAACGCGCTCCCGCAGATCGTCGGCTCCGCCGTTGCCGCGCTGGTGATCAATGCCCTGCACAGCTACACGCTGCTCTTTGTCGTCGCGGCGATCCTGGCCTCGCTTGGCGCTCTACTCATTCGCCAGATCAAAAGCGTGCGCTAAGCACCGTCATGCGGGTTGAAGCACAAGGTAGCCAGCAAACACGGAGCGCCGGTAATGCGCTCCTGGTTTGCTGGCCTTCTGTTCCAGGTGTTGCAACATGGCGGCGGCAGGGGCAAAACCGATGGGGCAGACGTAGGCCGCGTGGGGATCGGCCTGCACAAGAGTGATATAGGGTGTGTAGCGGTTATGCAATACATCCATTTGCAGATCGTTATTCAAAACGGCGCAGGTGATCCGTTCCTGGCTCATGAAAGCGATTTTATCGCAGGTCCAGTACTCGGTGTAGATATGGGAGACGTGGGTACGCAGCAGGTCGGAAATCAGCGCCTCGTCGCGCTGGTTGCTCGCCTGCGCGGCGGGTGCCTC
>DASTZT010000233.1:0-3204 GCA_035764225.1 Ktedonobacteraceae bacterium | reverse complement strand
GGTGAGTACGCACAGTCAGTTCTTCAGCACGACGCAGGTCGTCTTCCTGGGCGCGCGCAATAGTAAATTTCATTTCCAGAGTTGCAAGAAATTCTTCGTTAGAGCCTTCAAATTCCTTCTCAACGTTGTTGCGCTCAATATCACTCAGATACATCTGGCGGCGTCGATGTGAATCATCTGTGATAAAGCGCGGCATCATTTCCGGCAGATCGCATATTTCAGAGACGTTCTGAGCATCGATACAGAGCACTTCCGGGATGGCAAAATTCACCTCTTCGCGCTCGAATGGCTGATCGTCAACAAAAGCAAAGGTATCGATACCGATATTCAGAGACTTTGCAACCGCGCGAATAGACGAAGATTTCGGGTTCCAATTGATCTGCGGGTACAAGAAATATTTTTTCAGCCCGAATTCCTCTAATTTACGCATCGCCGTCTCGTGGTCATTTCTGCTGGCAATTGAGAGAAGGATGCCTCTCCTATCCAGGGTTTCAAGGGCTTCAACAACGCCAGGACGGATAACAACATGCTCGTCCTCCAACAAGATGCCGTTCCAGATAGTGTTGTCCAGGTCCCAGACGACGCACTTAATCGATTTCGTTGCGGGCTGTGTTTCCGCAATAAGGACGCCAGGAGTCTGTTCTTGGGTCATAGTCGCGTTCCTTTCTTTGTCACCTGCGATCAGGCATACAGGCCCTGATAACCATAGCCAGCAATGTTTATCTCCTGGATCTGGGTACTTCCCTCGATAATCTCCATAACCTTCGTGTCGCGCCAGTAGCGCTGGACGGGATAATCGCTGCTACACCCATTGGCACCATGAATTTGCACGGCATCGCTGGCAATCCTGGCGGCAGCGGTTGAAGCAAAGTACTTGGCTATCCAGGTCTCCATAATCGTGTTGGGTGCGCCAATATCTTTCAAGTAGCCCGCGTTATAGCAGAGGAGGCGCGCGGCCCGGAGGTTGGTAATCATCCCGGTCATCATCTGTTGAATCAACTGCTGATTCTTTAAGAGTGTATCGAACTGCTTGCGCTCGCTGGTATAGCGGCGCGAGGCTTCAAAACATGCCTGTATGATACCCACGCATCCGCATGCAACGCTATAGCGGCCGATATCCAGAGCAGAGGTCGTGACCGAGGCCACCCCGAAGCCTTTCTTCCCCACAGCATTCGTGGCAGGAACCTGGCAATCTTCGAGGATAAGCTCGGCAATCATTGAGGCGCGCGTTCCCACCATACCTCGAATCGGTTTGCGCGAAAAACCAGGCGAGTTGCTCTCCACTAAGAAGGCAGAAACGGTCCCCTCACACTGAGCAAAGAGCAGATAGACATCGGCGATCTCGCCGTAGGTAATCCATTTTTTCCGTCCATTGAGGATATATGTATCCCCGCGCAGCGAGGCATGCGTCTCTATCCCGCGCGCGTCACTGCCAGCATTGGGTTCGCTCAGAGCGAAAGCTCCAATAGCTTCACCCGCAGCCAGCCTGGGGAGCCAGTGTTCTTTCTGGCGTCGATCACCCCAGCGCTGGATAGCATACGTAACCATGCTATGTACGGTGAGCAGGCTGCGCAGCGAGGAGCAACCCCGGCCAAATTCCTCGTTCAGGATGCCAAAGGTGATCATATCCATGCCACGCCCACCCCATTCAGGCGCGATAAGCGCACCCAGGTATCCCTGTTGCCCGATTTTTTTGATCAGGTCAGGAGGAGTATACTCCTCCTGATCGAAGCCGTCTGCATACGGAACAATCGCTTCTTCCACGAAAGCCCGGAAGGACTCTTGAGAGGTGCGTTGTTCTGCTGTCAGTTCCATTTTCATACAAGCAAATCTCCAACGTTGCTGTGAGTGTCAGGCCAGAGATTGAGCGGCGGTTTTGCGCTCGATCAGAGCTGACAGCGCGTTGAGTGTACGGAAATTTTCGATGTCCAGGTCATTATCTTCGACTTTAAACCCGAACTCGCTTTCGACGAAAAGGACCAGCTGCATAGCAAAAAGCGAGTTGATAAAGCCAAGCGCAAAGATATCTTCATCATCAGCCAGGTTGAGATCTTGAAAGAAACGTGCCAGGAATTCCCGGATCTTCGCTTTGTAATCTGTAGCCATTGTTTGCTCTCCTTCAGTGTGTGAATAACTAACGATATGTATAAAATCCCTTGCCATTTTTGCGACCATACAGGCCAGCGTCAACCATTTTCTTTAACAAGGGACAGGGACGGTACTTGCTATCATTGAAACTCTCGTAGAGTACTTCAATAGAGTAGAGAATGGTATCCAGGCCGATAAGATCAGCGGTCTCCAGTGGCCCCATCTTATGGCCAAAGCAGGAACGGAAGATTTCATCGACATCCGCCGGGCTGGCAACCTGATCCTGAACCAGATAAACGGCCTCATTGACAGTCAGCATCAGCACACGGTTGGAGACGAAACCGGGCATGTCGTTCACCACGACGCCTTTCTTGCCCATCGAAGCCAGCAGATTCTGGGCCGTGGCCAGGGTCTCTTCGGAAGTATGATAGCCGCGAATAACCTCCACAGTGGGCTTCATTGGCACGGGATTCATAAAGTGCATACCAAGTACGCGGTCCGCGCGCCTGGTCGCCGACCCAATGCGGGTAATCGAGATTGCGGAGGTGTTGGCCGCAAAAACGGCGCGCGGGGGACAAACGCTATCGAGCCTGGTATGCACTTCTTTCTTGACATCCCAGTTTTCAATGACATTTTCAATGACAAAATCGGCAGTGGCAAAGGGCGCGTAATCGGTGGTAAAGGTGATGCGTTCGAGAATATCCCCAATGCTCTCCTGACCAGCAGCGTTATGCAGCATACGCGCCAGGCGCAGATTATTGGTAATCTCCTCTCTCGCATGCTTCAGGATATCGTGATCCAGGTCCAGGAGAAGGACACGATGACCAGCCTGGGCTAGGCTCTGGGACACCCCTATGCCCATGACACCGGCACCAACAACGCCTACTGTTTGTGTACTCATATTGCACCTCTGTAGTTGTTTTCAACCAGTTCTACTATAAATAGCCTCTACGTTTAGACCAGTCGCTCGGCTTCCTCTTCATCGAGTTGCGCGATCTCTTCCAGTAAGATCAATTTGATAGCATCAGCCAGCTCTGCCACTGTAGGAGCCTCAAAGAGCGTCAGCAGAGGCAGGTTTACCTGGAAGCCATGGCGCAGACGGGAGATCAATTGCGT
>DASTZT010000232.1:0-7719 GCA_035764225.1 Ktedonobacteraceae bacterium | reverse complement strand
CAACAGAGGAGCTTTTGCAAGCTGGAAGCCGCGCGCCCGATCAGCCTGTAGGAGCGCATCGAGTTGTTCGCGCTGCTCATCTGTGGAAAAAGAGCGATAATCAAGCACTTCCCAGGGTAGCTCTACCTGTGAATGTACCATCTGCAAGGGTTTGGCCGTATTTTTGGTATGAATGGAGGTGCGCAAAACAGCATGTCTGTCGAGCGCCCATTGCCAGGCCTGTCTGAAGAGAGGAAGATCAAGCGTTGTATGCAGCAGACAACTGAACTGCTCAAAATACATGCCTTTTTCAGGCGCATACAGCGTGTGGAAAAGCATCCCCTGCTGCATTGGCGAAAGCGGATAAAGCGCCTCGATATTTTTTCTGTTCATCTTACATCACTCTCCAGACGAATCGAGACCTGCCAGAAAAAAGTCTAATTCTTCCTGGCTCAATTGCGTTTCAGGAAAATCAGAAGGGGTATATACTGCGGTTTCAAGTGACTGCGCCTGCTCAATGAGCTGTCGGATTGCATCGATAAAGCCGTGTGCCAGCCGTTCAATGGTGGCTTGTCGGTGTAACTGCTTACTATATGTCCAGTGCATGTGCAACTGTTTGTCGGCAACAAGGCCATTGATCTCGATAGTGTGGCTACGCTCGCCGCGCTCACTGCGTTCAATGCCATAATTTTCCGGTGCTATCGTCAATAGCGCTGTTGTGCGAGCGTTCTGATCGAACTGGCCCAGGTAGTTGAAACTTATCTGGGGAGATGGAAGCTCCCTCAGGCGGGCAGCGATGTTTTCGTCCGGGCACAAATAGCGCAGTACGCCGTAGCCTATGCCGCGATGAGGGATGCTGCGTACCTGTTCTTTGACGGCTTTCAAAATCTCGACTGGCCCCTGCTCTATGGCGGCTTTTTCTACTGCCAGATGCACAGGAAATAGGGCGGTAAACCATCCCACGGTGCGCGACAGGTCGGTTTCAAGATCATCGGTGCTGAACGGCGCTTCTCGCCCATGACTCTCCATATCCACCAGTAACTGTTGTGTACCTGTCCACTGTTGCCATGTAGCAAAGAGCGCTGTGAGCAACACCTCGTTGATCTGAGTATGACAGATTCGTGGTATTTCTTGTAGCAGTGCTTGTGTCTCGTGCTCGCTAAGAGAGACTGTGGCGGTTCGTGCGTCTGCTTCCGTATTGCGGCCATCTGGGAAGTCCAGAGGTAGAGGAACCGCGCTGGCACGGGCTATTTCGCGCCAGTACGCCGCTTCTTGCTGTAGCATACTCGATTGAGCATACTGCTGAAGGCTGTGCGACCAGTGTTTAAATGAAACGGTTTTGGGTGGAAGCTCGATAGGTAGTCTGCGCTGCAATTGCTGGCAAGCTGTGTGTAGATCCTCTAGCAAGATGCGCCAGGAGACGCCGTCTATAATCAGATGATGCGCGATCAATAGTAATCGGTCGGCCTGATCGGTGCCTAACTTGAAAAGTGCTGTGCGCCACAAAGGCCCTTCCGAGAGATTAAGGCTAGCTTGTAACCGCGTGGCTGTACTTTCAGCGGCGGCCCTCTGAGCAGGCGTATCCAAGCCTGAAAGATCGATTATCGTAAGGGAGGCAGGCTCTTCGTCACCTGCAATAAACTGTTCCCATCGGCTTTCCTTATAGATGAAGCGTGAACGCAAGCTGTCGTGATGGCGCAGCAAAGCGGTAACCGCTTGTCGTAGCAGTATAGGGTCCAGCGTTTGTTCTGCCCTCAATACCAAAGATTGATTCCAGTGCTGTGGTTCTGGCAACTGCTGCTCGAAAAACCAGCGTTGAATGGGCGTGAGAGGAACCTGCCCGGTAATTAGACCCTGCTCCGTGTAAACTCCCTCTAAGGTAGAAGTGACCTCCGCTAGCTGGGCAATAGTCGGATGATCAAAAATGTGTTTGGGGGTAATGTGCAACCCTGATTGATGCGCCTGCGCCACGATCTGGAAGCAGAGAATAGAGTCACCACCCAGTTCGAAGAAGCTGTCGAACACACCGACCTGGGCGAGTCCAAGTACGCGCATCCAGATAGCGGCGAGCGTTGTCTCCAGGGAAGTACGTGGGGCCACGAATACTTCTTTAAGGCTGGGTCTGGAACTATCTGGTGCGGGTAGCGCCCGCCGATCTACCTTGCCGCTGGCTGTCAGAGGAAGTGTTTTCAGCGCAACGAAGGTAGAAGGAAGCATATAGTCAGGGAGTTTCGTACGCAGGTAATCTCGCAAGTCGCTGGTCGTTACCTGCTGTCCCGTATGGAAAACTACATAGGCGACCAGGCGCTTCTCGCCGGGACTGTCGCTGCGTGTTAGAACCACAACATCCTGTAGCGCCGGATGTTGGCGAAGGATCGTTTCGATTTCTCCTAATTCGATGCGGAAACCGCGAATTTTTACCTGGTGATCCAGGCGTCCTAGAAACTCCAATGAACCATCGTGATGGTATCGCACCTGGTCTCCTGTGCGATAGAGCCGTGCGCCGGGTTCGGACGCGCTGTAGCTCCCCGCTTCATTGTGGGAGGTCTCTACAAACGGGTGCGGTACAAAGCGTTCGGCGGTCAGTGCTGGTTGTTGCAGGTAGCCTCGTGCCAACCCGATACTGCCTATATAAAGTTCACCAGCTATGCCAGCAGGCACAGGGGACATATATTTATCGAGGACATATAATTGGGTATTGCTTATGGGGCGTCCTATCAGTGGTTTTTGTTGATCTTCAGCATAGCACTGGGCAACGCTGGACCAGATAGTCGCCTCGGTTGGACCGTAAGCATTGAAGAAAGAGCGACCGGGAGCCCAGCGTGTTACAAGCTCCATCGGGCAGGCTTCTCCTGCTACAATGATCGTGTCTAAAGCAGGCAAATTGGTAAAGGGGAGAACTGCTAAGGCCGCAGGTGGCAGCGTAGCGACCGTAACGGCCTGTTCGCGTAGTACCCGCAGGAGATCCGGGCCGGGGAGCAAGTTCTCCTGTCGCTCCTGAACCAGAACCGCACCCATGAGCAGTGCCATCAACGTTTCAAAGATGGAGGCATCAAAACTCAACGAGGCGAATTGTATGATGCGGCTCTCAGCATGCACATGAAAAGTCCGTTGCTGTGCGGCGATCAGATTGGCAATGCCTCGATGCGTAAGTTGAACGCCCTTTGGTCGCCCTGTGGAACCGGACGTAAAGATGATATAGGCAAGATTCTCAGGTATTACTGTGATTGCTATGTTCTCTTTGCTCTGCTGACAGATAAGGGGCCAGTCTGTATCAAGACAGATCGCCTGTGCCTGGTCAAGAGGAAGCCTGGAGAGCAATTTTTGTTGTGTGAGCACTATCTGCACTTGAGCGTCTTGTAACATGAATGTCAGGCGCTCCTCTGGGTATTGTGGGTCCAGAGGAACGTAGGCTCCGCCAGCTTTATAAATGCTGAGCATTCCAATGACAAGTTCCGCTTTATTTTCTAGACAAAGGCCAACGGGCATTTCTGGCTTGATACCTCTGGCTCGTAGATGATGGGCAAGCTGATTAGCGCATAAATTTAAAGCGTCATATGTCAGCGAACATGTAGTGCTGGTACAGGCTAACGCATCCGGCGTGCGTGCTACCTGCTCCTCAAAGAGTTGATGAATACAAGCTGCTTGAGGATAGATAGTCTGCGTATCGTTCCACTCTACTAGTATTTGTTGCTGCTCCGCTTTTGTGAGAAGGGAGTAGTGGGTAAGAGGTTGTTCCGGGTTAGCTAAAATTGCTTCTAAAAGTGCTTGATAATGCCCTAACATACGCGTGATGGTAGCACTATCGAACTGTTGGCGGTCGTAGCTGATACGCAAGAGTAATTCCCGTGCAGGCATGACTGCCATCGTGAGCGGGTAATCAACCTGTTCCAAAATCTGAAGATCGTGTACCTCTAAACCTCCATTGGCCTCACTCTGGGAGCTGGCAAAAGGATAATTCTCGAAGGCCAGGATGCTCTGAAACAGAGGAAGGCCGCGAGGCACATCGCTCCACTTCTGGACCTGGGAGAGAGGGCTATATTCATAACGTCGCGCCTCGATCAGTTCCAGTTGAAGCGCCTGTAACCACGAGAGGAGCCGGGTGTTAGCCGGGATCTGCACGCGTACCGGCAGCGTGTTGATAAACAATCCCACCATCTCAGCCGCGTCGGTCAGCTCTACAGGTCGGCCAGAGACAACAGCGCCAAAAAGGATATCATCTTCGCCGCTATAATGGCTCAGGAGTAGCGCCCAGGCTCCCTGTATCAACGTATTCAAGGTCAGACGGTGTTGACGGACCAGGGATTGCAAGTCGCTGGTGAATTTTTCTGATAGCCATATCTGCTGTTCGTGATGGCCAGACGCTCCTTCCGCATTCTTTCTCACACTCGCATTCAGGGGCGTCGGGGCCGTAAAACCTTGAAGTTTTCGTCGCCAGAATGCTTCCGCCTGTGAGATATCCTGCTGTTGTACCCAGTCAATGTATTCGCTATAGGATGGGTGGTGAGCTGGCTGGCTGGTTTTTTCTTGGATAGAAGCCTCGTAGAGGGCGAAAACATCTTTAAGGACGAGGGAAATACTCCAACCATCCAAGAGCAGGTGATGGAAGCTCCAGATAAAGTGATACCGTTCTTCTGCAAGCTGCATCAGGGTCATACGCATAAGTGGGGCCTGAGTGAGATCAAATCCCTGCGTGCGATCATCACGGAGATGTGTGCTTAGCCGCTCTTGCTGTTCGTCTGGGGAAAGTTCCCGCCAATCGGCTACGTGCCAGGGAACGTCAACGTTCTGGCAAACTTCTTGTAGGGGGTGATGGTAACCCTCCCACAGAAAAGCGGTGCGCAGGATCTGATAGTGATTGACAACGCGCTGCCATGCTTGTTGAAAGGCTGTGACCTGCAACGGTCCTCGCAGTGTGCAGCTTAGTTGCTCAATATAAACGCCCGACTGTGGAGTATACAATGAATGGAAGAGGATACCTTGCTGCATTGGTGAGAGCGGGTAGATTTTCGCGGGCAATGCCTGACAGCGCACGATCAGCGCACGCAACACCGCCATATAGCTTGCGGCCAGACGTTCAATCGTAGGGCGCTGGTGGATCTGCTCGCTGTAGGTCCAGTGGAGGTGTAGCCTGTCTCTGGCAATAATCCCCTCCACCTCTAGCAAGTGACTGCGCTTCCCTCGTGGGCTGCGGATAGCGCCAGCGCTTTCCCTGGCAGTCGTAAAGAGAGCATCGTCTGTCAATGCCTGAGTCGCCTGTTTTTGATAGTTGAACACTATTTCCGCTCGCGGAGTGTTGCGCAACTGTTCGACGGTGGCTTGATCCTCACACAAATAACGCAGTAAACTATAGCCAATCCCGCCATTGGGCATGTGCCTGAACTGCTCTTTGATCGCGGTCAGTGCGTCATCTGGCTCTCTGTCGGTGTCTAGTTTGAAGAGCAACGGTACAAAGGTGGTAAACCAGCCAACGGTGCGCGAGAGATCGACATCCTCAAAAATCATCTCCCGACCGTGTCCTTCCACATCGACCAGGAGCGTATTGCCGCCTGTCCATTGCGTCACTGCCAGCGCCAGAGCTGTTAACAACACTTCGGTGATCTGCACATGTCGGGTTCTGGGCAACTCCTGTAAGAGAATCTGCGTCTCAGTAGCCGTCAGCGACACGGAAATAGTGCGGGCGGAGACTTCCGTATTCGCGCTTCTGCCTTCAACATGGTCGATAGGCAGACGAGATGTTGGCTCTTTGAGCATTGTCAGCCAGTAAGCCAGTTCTTGCCGTACTGCCGTTGTTTGCGCGTATTGTGTCAATCTCTCGGCCCATTGTTTGAAGGAAGTTGTCCGAACTGGCAACCGAATCGTCTCTCGACGGCTGCTCTGCTGGTAGGCTAGCTGGAGGTCGTCCAGTAAGATACGCCAGGAAATGATATCAACGGCCAGATGATGAATGATGATGAGCAGCCGACCTGTTTGATGACCTATATTGAAGTAGGCCAGGCGCATAAGCGGTCCTGTCGATAAGTTCAAGCTGGCCTGAAGACTATCGGCGGTGGCCTTGATAGTTGCTGCCTGTTGTGGCTCATCCTGGGTAGAGAGATCAATAAACGAGAAAGCAAGCGGCTCACTGCCCCCAGCATTGAATAATTGCCAATCGTGCTTATCCTGTTTGGCACGCAAGCGGAGCGCATCGTGTTGCTGAAGAAGCGCCTGCCCTGCCTTCTCAAGCGAGGCGGGGTCCAGTGGATGCCGTGTTTCAAGGAGCATAGCCTGATTCCAGTGCTGTGGTTCAGGCAGTTGCTGCTCGAAGAACCAGTACTGGATAGGCGTTAACGGTACCAGGTCGCCCTCAGGCTCTCGTTGAGGAGTAGAGACGTTATCAAGGATTGTGACCAGATCGGCAATAGTCTGGTATTGAAACATCTGCTGTGGGGTGATATGTATGCCCGCTTTGTTGGCTTTGACAACGACCTGGGCACAGAGAATAGAGTCTCCTCCCAGCTCAAAGAAATTGTCATGCATGCCTATGTGTTGGCTGCCAAGCACCTGGGTCCAGATACCTGCCAGTATCTTTTCGTTAGGCGTATTGGCAGGCTCAAAAGCTGCTTGTTGGGAAGATAGAGTGCTATCAGGAGGAGGCAGCATGCGGCGGTTGACTTTCCCATTGTCGGTCAGGGGGAATGCTTCCATGATGACAAAGTAAGCGGGGAGCATATATTCGGGTAGTCGCTCTTTTAAATAATGGCGTAGTTCACTTATTGTAATCATAGTATGCGTTTGCGGTATGAGATAAGCTACCAGGCGTCTGATACCTGGTGTGTCCTCACGAACTAGTGCCAGCGATTGACGCACGGCAGGATGCTGAGCGAGCAGCGTCTCAATCTCCTCCAGCTCAATCCTGTACCCGCGCAATTTCACCTGATAATCGGTACGACCCAGGTATTCAATCGTGCCATCATGCAGATAACGGGCCATATCTCCTGTTCTGTACATGCGCATTCCAGGCTCAGGAGAGAACGGATTTGGCATGAATCGCTCCGCTGTTAAATCCGGGCGATTGAGGTAGCCGCGCGCGACCCCCAATCCTCCAATATATACCTCACCTGGTATACCGGGCGGGACTGGTTGTAGCCGAGGATCGAGCAAGTAGACCTGCGTATTGGCGATAGGGCGACCAATAGGTATCCCTTTTTGCTCAGCAAGGACAAGATGGAGAGTGGACCAGATGGTGGTTTCAGTTGGACCATACAGGTTCCACAGACAAGCGCCTTTTGCAAGCAAACGGTTTGCCAGTTCAGCGGAAAGAGCTTCTCCTCCGCACAAAATACGCAGGTCAGGCGAACCCTGCCAGCCCGCATCAAGGAGCAGCCGCCAGCCAGTGGGTGTAGCCTGCATCACTGTTGCGCCGCTCATCGCGATCTGCTCCGCTAAGCGTGTACCATCCACAGCTATCTCGCGGCTCAGCAGATTGACGCAAGCGCCCACCGTGAGAGGGAGGAAGAGTTCCAGCGCAGCGATATCGAAGGAAAGCGTTGTGATGGCTAGCAAACTATCCTGTGGTTGCAGTCCCGGTTGTTGACGGATAGAAGCCAGGAAGTTCACCACAGAACGATGCGCTATCTGTACTCCTTTAGGGGTGCCAGTGGAACCGGAAGTATAGATGACGTAGGCCAGGTGATCGGGATAGACCAGACTGGGCGCAGCCTCTGTACTTTCGCGAGCAATTGTTGACCAATCGCTGTC
>DASTZT010000231.1:0-11034 GCA_035764225.1 Ktedonobacteraceae bacterium | reverse complement strand
CATGGGCAGGCAACCATACCTTCAACTTCGACGCCCACAATCCGGCGGCTATTTTGCGGCGTGGCGACGGCGATGGCAAGCAATCCATAGACTTCCTGTGTGCGACGACCCGAAACGGGGGTCCACTTTTGTAAAGGATAGGCGGTGCGGATATGGACTTCTGCTTGCGATACCTTCTGGCGCTCTACGATGGCTTTGGCAAGGGCCTCGGCCAGGATTTCGATTTTGGGCCAGGTGCTGGCGGCCATCTCTTCTAAAACCTCCTCCAACACATCGCTGAAGCGGGACATATGGACACCTGCCTGGGTGGTACCAAGATTGGCATAGAGATCAAAGGTGGCGTCAAACCAGCGCTGATGTTCTAGTTGTCCGATTAAAAGCGACTTTTTTAGCCCGACCACTCCAGCTCGCCCTAGCCGCACATGCACGGTCGGATGCCCGTTCTGGATGTCTCGATCAAGGGAGATGCGGAGATTGGGCGAGAGCTTTTTGACGCCCTCTTGCGCGATGCCCTCTAAGAGCTGCTGCGCCGTTTTCCCACTTACCGGCTCGATCACATCTGGAGCGATTTCTGCCAGTGGCACTAACACAAAGGCTCGTTCGCCCATACGAGGATGCGGGACCGTTAACTCTGCCTCTGCAAGCCGTTGATTGTCGTATAAAAGAATATCGATATCAATAGGACGTGGGCCGTTGCGGAAAGATGGCTGTCGTCCGATGGCAAGCTCGATTTCTTTGGCCGCTTTTAAAAGCTCCTGGGCGGAAAGTCGTGTCTTTCCTCTACATACCATATTAAGAAAACGCGGCTGTTCAAGATATCCAACTGGTTCAGTTTCATATACTGATGAAATCGTATCTATATCTATGACGTTGCGCAGACGTTGTAAGGCTGTTGCAAGATTGCCGCGCCGATCTCCCAGGTTAGAACCGAGAGCAAGGTACACAACTTGCGTGACAAATGTCTGGTTGGACTGTGGGAAAAGTGGCGAGATCCTAGTATCAAGACTCATAAAAAAGTAAACCTCTCTATTTTAGAACGTTCTGGGTCCTCATATTATAGTAACAAGGTGTAGGGCCAATTTGTTTCCTGAATGTATTTCCACTTGATCCCTGGTAGTTTGGTGAGTAGACCACCCCTTTGGGAATGGCCGCACTCGATGCGCTCAAGGATGCTGAAATGGCTATTTCTGAAAAATCCAGACATTACTAAAAACCGCTTCCGCTCCGCCATTACTATCTCCTCCTACCAGGAAGCCGATCAAGCCACGGAGGTAGCTGCTCTCTATGAAAGAAGAAACGATCAATTGCTTATTGATATAGAAGCGAAAGTGACTCCCGGTCGCTACTACCAGGATCGTATTGGTAGAGCCGTATCCGCCCAGTATAGAATTGGAGTAGGTCCAGTCGATCAGGGTGAGCCATTGGAGCGGGTTGCGGCCAAAAGCACGCACAAAACGATACTCGCTATGGCTATTGAGTTCCAGAACGTAGAAAGCTTTGCTATCAGGGTTAAGGCGAAACATCAGGCCATAGATGTCGCCGTGTAACAAACGCGCCTGTGCAGTAATAATCGCGTCAGCATATTGCTGTTGATTAGAATAACACCAGACGACAGCATGAGTCAGGGCTGTGTAGACGTGGTATCCTTGAGCGGAGAAATAGCATTGTGAGCCATCATCGATCCAGCCGCCGCCGCTGCTGGTCATACTGTTAGCGTACAGGACTTTACCCGCTCCGATGGCTGTTGTGATCCCGGCTGTGGTTTGTGCCTGCGACTGCGCAGCTAGTGTGGCCTGAATGTTGGAGTGGGAGATGGCCGTAGCTGTTTCCCATGAGAGCGTTGTCTTTGTAGGAGTAACAGGGTTGGGTGTTGGTCCGGGAGGATGATGCGCTTGCCAGACACTTTCTAGCGAAAGGACGACAGAGCCAAGTAAAAGTAAGCAGAGTATGACAATGAGCAAGGGATAAATGCGCCATTTTCTTCTGCCTACATCAGTCATGGAAGGGAAAGGGGGAACATCAGCCCCTAACGGAAATAGCGGCGGTTTATTAGTAATCTCGTCAAGATCTTCCTCATGATGCTTTTTGGGAGACACAATGGCTTCTAACCTGGGAACAGTTACTGCTGTGCCAGCATCTTCAGGTGGTTCTTCTTGTCCTGCATGCGGGGCTTCCTGCTTCAGTGGCATAACGCTATGCAAGTTGCGCGTGCGTGCCTGGTAGATGGCTTTGCGGCAGGCGGAGGAAAAGGCTTGTGCTTGCTGATAGCGCTCGTCAGGCTCTTTTGCCAACGCTTTAAGAATAACGTCCTCCACCGCCGGAGGAATTTCAGGATTAAGCTCACTTGGTGGCATGGGCCGGGCCTGGATATGTTTTAAGGAGGTCGCGACGGGCGATTCTGCCGTAAATGGAACTTGCCCGGTCAACATCTGATAGAGAATGATGCCCAGCGAGTAAATGTCGCTCCTGTAGTCGTTCTGACCATTGGATTGTTCGGGGGCCATATATTCAGGCGTGCCTATCATGGTGCCGACGTGAGAGAGAGATTCTGACTCCAATTTGGCTTTAGCCAGGCCGAAATCGACCAGGTAAGCATGGCCATCTGGGCGTAGCAGGATGTTGGAAGGCTTGACATCGCGATGGACGACGCCGTGATCGTGGGCATGCTGCAAAGCTGAAGCGATCTGATAGAGAAAGCTTTCCGCCTCTTCCAGCGTCAGACGTTCTCGCTTGAGCAGGTAGTCGCGTAACGTGCCGCCTTCGACGAAGGGCATTACCAGGTAATACCAGGGGCGTTGTTCACCGAAGTCATACAACGGAAGAATATGGTCGTGAGAGAGTGTGCCGACTGCCAGAGCTTCGCGCTCGAAACGGCGCACAAATGGCTCATCGCTGCCGTAGAGCACCTTAACCGCCACCGGACGCCGGACGCGACGATCATATCCTAGATACACTTCAGACATGCCGCCATAGGCAATGCGGCGACGTAACTCGTAGCGCCCTAGCGTTGAACCTTCTATCCCCTTCATAAATCCTCACTTCCTACTTCTCCCTCCATCAGGCCCTTGCCATCGTATCAACAAACTGGGGTATTTCAGTGCATACATGCTGCTATAGATGTTTGGTGTTACTGATAACAACCCCTATTCTAACCGTTAGCAATGCAAAAGGCAAGCGATATACTTGCTTGCCTGTTTACTGATGCGCGTGATGATGGTCCAGCCTCTGGGCGTATCTTAGTAGTTTGACCAGTAACGCTCAAGATGGACCGTTTCGACCGGACGAATGCCGTGAGTGTACTTTTCCATCGCCTTAAGCATGGCCTCTTTGCTGCCGAAATTGGGCGTGACCTGTGAGGCGTATATGTCCGCAGCTTTCAGGCGCAATGGCAGCATTTCCGACATCTCAACGAGGGTTGGCTCAAGCGACAAACCTAGCTCCTGCAAACGTCGAGAACGGGCCTCTTCTTTGAGAACGTAGGGGAAGTCTTCATAGAGATTGACCCTTGCCCCGTTTTGCGCCAGACGGTCGGCGGCTGAACAGACAATCTGGTGATCGACGTGCCGACCAATACCGAGGGGGGCATACCAGACGGTGTCGGGAAGGCGTTGTTGCAATGCCAGTAGATCCTGAGCCAGCTCTTTATCAATTTGCAGGTCCGCAGGATGAACTTCGCCGCCGATCAGTTCTTCCTGCCTGGTGTAATAAGCAGGAGTGCCGCGATAAAGGGCCTCTGGGTAATCGAGCCAGAGGTAATCGACCTCCAGGAAGTCAAGGGCCGCCGCATCTTCCTTGCGTCTGGCCTCCACAACCTGAGCGGCGCTCTGGGTTGCGCCAAAACCCATGTTGCTGTGCAATTGGCTTGCGAAGGGGCTTAGCTCCGGGTTAGAGGAGGGAGCGCCGCCAAAGACCGTAATCACGAGGGGGCGCAATCCGCTACTGACCTGTACACCGAGAGTACCACCGCAAGAATAGACTACGTCGTCGAAATGTGGCGAGAGGAAAATGTGTCTATATTTTGTTGTAATATCATCCATGCTTGTGAGTCGCATGTTTTATTCCTCCATAGATAGCTTTGAAAGCAGCTAAAAAAATACCGGCCTTTGTATAGACGATGAAAGCAAGAGTGTGACTTTATGGTAAACGTACTCCACTCTCATTGTAATCCAGTAGTCCGTCTTTGACCAGCCCCTCTACTAATTGTTGCAGCCAGGGCAGGTCTTGAGGGCTAAATTCTGCTTTGATCCGGGTTCCCAGCACGTCTAGCGCGATACGATGGTCGGTTGGCAATGAGCGTAATAGATCGATAATCCTTCCACGAAAATAGCGGTTTGTGCTGGTGAAGGGCTGGGATTGATAAGATGATTTCTTCTCCGCCACTTTGCGGAGTTGGCGCAAGACGGTGCCCGATGGGAAAAGGCTGTACTGGCTCATCTCTCTATAGGCCTGGCAAGACTCTTGTAGAGGGCAGAGAGTACATTGCGGGTTGGCGCTGGTGCAGACCGTTGCGCCCAGGTCCATCAGCGCCTGATTCCAGTTGTAAGCTTCGTTCTCCGGCAACACTTCTTCGGCGAGTTTCAGCATCTGGGCATCATTGAGTTTTGGATCTGGATGTTCCAGGCCGAGAAAGATGCGATGTAGTACGCGGCGGATATTGGTGTCAACAGTGGCAACCTGTTTCCGATAGGCAAAGCAAGCAATTGCCCCGGCTGTATAGCGACCAATCCCCTTAAGTTTGAGTAGCTCATCTATCGTATCAGGAATACGTCCATCGTATTCAGCAATGACCTGGCGCGCAATTGCCTGCAAGCTGACGGCGCGCCGATTGTACCCCAGAGGCACCCAGGCAGAAATAACGTCCGCTGTTGGCGCAACTGCCAGGTCTGCCAGAGTAGGAAAAAGCGACAGGAATTGGGCGTATTTTGGTAACACACGCTCTACTTGTGTCTGTTGCAGCATGATTTCCGACACAAGGATCGCGTATGGATCGCTAGTTGAGCGCCAGGGCAAGTTGCGCTGTTTGCTAGCGTACCATGTGAGAAGAGAAATATGTACTTGTGTGACAAGACCGGGCGCGAGTTGGGAAGAAAAAGGCGAAGAGAGAGCCTGTTTACGCATAGAGCCTCAAGATTTACTTTTTTGCGCGGGAACTACATTTTCTAATGTCTGCCCATTTTTGTTCGCTGTCGCTTCGCTCGTCTCGCGGCGCTTGCGTGCTGCCAATGAAAAGATCGTGTCTCCACCCTCTTGCCAGCACTTTGCATCCGGGGCAGGAAGGTTTTCGCACAGAATCCAATCGTTGGCGTCTTTGAGCACATGTCCTTTGACGCACTTGGCGTACATAATATGCTCATTGATGGCGGGATCTTCAGGCTTGATGTTGGGAGAAGCGATTTTTGGAATAAAAAATCTACACCAGGGCACGGCTATGTACCTTTCTGTTCTGGATTGATAAGCTCTATTATGAGCACAACTATCCCCCCTATGCAATTTGCCAGGGTAGCTTAGCTGATTATAGCGCATTTCAGCCGTTTTAGCCAGGGGGAAGCACATGTCTTTCCGGCCCAGCCTTTCAATCGGGTGAGGGAAACCGCTCCAGGATACGACGAAGCTTCACTGAAACGTGGTACGCTCCTTCATCAGATCGGAGTGGTTTCCCTAGCTGCGAGAGCAGCGTTCCCGATTGTTTTTAAAGACTGGCGAGAACAGCTATCATAAAGCAAGTTCAAGAGGTTTTTCGGCTGAGTACCACCAGGCGGCTATCCAGTGTCAGCGCGTTGCCCTCAAGATCTCCGTAGTATCCCTCTACCGCCAGACCCACTGCCGTCAGCATGCGGACCAATTCGGTGAGGGTATAGATGCGGATCGATTGAAAATGTTCGGCCCGTCGTCCGTCTGGATAAAACATTGTGATCCGCACGTCGTTACGACTGGCGCGTAGATCGATCTTGCGCTCTTCTAGTACCAACAGGCCATCTTCATAACGGATAATGCCGTGGGGAGTGAAAGCTCGGATGACGCGTGGTTGATGGATCGTCTCCAGCAGGAAGAGTCCGCCCGGTTTGAGAGCTTTATGGACTTGTTGAAGGACGGTCATGTCTTCATTTTCGTCTTCGAAATAGCCGAAGGATGTAAATATATTGATGACAGCATCAAACTCGTTTTCGAAAGGGATAGTTCGCATATCCCCCTCAATCCAGTTCGCCTTTACTCCTTGCGCTTCAGATTTTTCCTGTGCTCGCTGAATAAAAGGTGCGCTCAGGTCCAGCCCGGTGATCTGGTAGCCTTGCTGGGCTAAGGGGATGGCGTGCCGACCATAGCCACAACAGAGATCGAGAATGGCTTTGCCTGTCGGTAGTTTCAGTAGTTTGATAATGCCTTTAATCTCTCGCACCGTTCTATCGGGCGGGAGGAATGGGAGGTAAATACGTAAATAGTCCTCACCGAAAAATGCCTGGTACCAGGGAGTCTCACTCATCAGAATCCAACCCTTCATCAATCAAAATATTAATATGTTATGTGCATGTGTTAACCAGGGTTCCCACGGCTATCCTTGTGAAAAGGAACGTCCTTGTCTGTGGTTTTTGAGCGTTCCTGCTGGGGATGTTGCGTGTTAGCTATGTAATTATAGACGTTGACCGATAGAGATGCGTAACCCTACACCCGTTTTGCATGCGATAATGAGTGAGAGCAGGGGCTGGCTGCTGAGAAAAGCTATTTTTGGCATGATAATCGCTAGATGAGTGATATGATATGGGATGGGGAGGAGAGAAGAATCGGCCTCCTCTTTTTTATTCAAATCGTTGAGCGAGGAATTTAGCGCATGTTAGCGGAAGAATTACAGGTGCTTGATGCGGATTCGCCATTATGGAATGAGATTCGTCCTTTGCTAAGCGCAGCTCTGCGGCTTGAGCAAGCTGACGAGACCCATGGCTGGCATGGCTGGCGGAAAAAGCCCATCGAGACATTTTTACAGGGGCTGCCTGACCATTGTGCCTTGCTGGTCGGGGTGTGGGAAACGACTGCTGATGGGCAGGATGTGCTGACTTTAGGCTGTATTTGTGAAGTATGCAGAGGCCAGGTTGCTAGCGTTCGTACATTTGAAGCTCTTGAAGACGCGGACCTTCCCCCGATCAAAGAAATAGCTCCGGGGATCGAAGATGCGTCGGAGCTAATGCGTGTCACAAAGAAGCAAGTTGCTCCAGTGGCATGGGCGCTTTTTACCGATAGGGCGACCTGGAATGAGTGGCTTTTTGCTGAGGGTGATAATGAAGATATGATCGACAAAGGTGAATTGCTGGCCGCATTGGCTGACCAGGGCCGTTGTGTCCTGATGGGAAGCCAGGCATTGCATCACCATCTATAGAACACTGGTCAGGTAAAGAAATCATGGAACATACAACATCCTTAGTCTGGAATCCCATTTTGCGGCAATGCCTTGTCAATGCGCCGCATCGCATGAATCGCCGTGAGGGAACGTCCGAATGTCCCTTTTGTGCCGATATTACCAGCGGTCGCGTCAGCGCGGAAGCGCAGGTCTGGCTCCATCCCAATGATTTTCCTCCCGTGCAGCCGCCCGTTGGTGAGGCGTACGTCGTGATTTACAACCGGGATCATCATCGCACCTTTACCCAGCTCACGGTAGACGAGGTGTATAACGTCACAAAGCTCTGGCGAGACCTTTATCGCGATCTCTCGGTCCGCTACCCTGCGGTGATGATTTTTGAGAATAGCGGTGAGGCTATTGGACAGACGCAGTATCACCCACATGGTCAGGCCTTTGGCGTCTCCGTTGTTCCGCCCGTGCTTGAGCGTGAGATGGAGACTGTGCTCCACGATAATGCCGTTGGGCGAGGCTGTCCGTTTTGTCGTGTGCAGGCGGAGCTAAGCGAGGGCGTCCACGAGGTCTTTGCCAATGAAACGTGGCAGGCGTTTTTGCCTCCTTATGTACGCTATCCCTACGAAACCCACCTCTACCCGCGCCGCCACGCCGCAAACCTCTCGCTAATGCAGGATGATGAGTTGCGCGACCTGGCTGCTCTCTTGCTGAGAATGATTCGGGGCTATAATGCTCTCTACGATGGAGCTATGGCCCCAATGCCCTATCTTTTAGGAATACACCAGCTTGCCGACGAACGCTTTCATTGTCATATCGAGATTCTGGCGATTGGGCGTGCCCCTGGCAAGCTCAAATATGCCGCCTCTGCCGAAAGTATCTGGGGCCTGTGGACCAACGATTCATCTCCCGCACAGAAGGCGCAAGAGTTGCACGCCGCTATTGCAAAGGTAGAGGCCTAATGGAAAGAGCAGTTTTACCCCAGCCGGGCAGGAATGCGCTGGCACAATTTCCTATAGTCTTTCAGGATGGCGTTGCATACGAAAGCTCTTTAGGGGTTGCGTGGGCACCGGGACGCGTAAATTTGATTGGCGAGCATACCGATTACAACGATGGCTTTGTCTTGCCGTTGGCGGTCGATAGGGTAGTGGCCTTCGCGGGTCGTGTACGCAAAGACGCGACGGTGCGTATCTGGTCGCTTCACTATGGCGAGTATGCCCAGTTTGCTCTGGAAGGGTTGCCTGAAAGCTTTGAGCAGGTTCGAGCAACCCTACCGAACTGGGCGCGTTACATCCTGGGAGTGGTAACTGAGCTGATGCGTGCAGGTGTGGTGCTGCGTGGTTTTGATGCTGTGTTGGATGGCGATGTACCGCCGGGTGGTGGTATGAGTTCATCCGCCGCGCTGGAGGTAGCTACTGCTCAAGCCTGTGCTCTCTTTTCTGGAGGAAATTTTACGATTGGCGGAGAGGGTGCGACCCTGACGCCAATGCAGGTTGCGGCCCTCTGTCAACGCGCCGAGCATATTGCCTCAGGCGTCAAATGCGGCATTCTCGATCAAGCCGCTTCGTGTCTGGGTCAGCCGGGAAAGGCCATCTTGCTCGATTGTCGCTCGCTGGAGTATCGCTATTTGCCTTTCGATGCTCCTGAAATATCGCTTGTGGTCATCGATACCAACGTGAGGCGCGAGCTGGCCTCCTCCGCCTATAACGAGCGGCGTCAGCAGTGTGAGGAGGCGACCAGCCGATTACGTGCTGTGATTGAGCAGCACGAGCCAGATTTTGCCCGAACCCATCAGATCAAAGCATTGAGGGATATCTCACCCCAGCAGTTTGATCGCTACCAACAGTACTTGCCCGAAATCTTGCGGCGACGTGCGGGCTATGTCATCGCCGAAAATGGGCGTGTCCAGTTGGTGGCGCATTTGTTAGAGGTGGGGGATATTGACGCTATCGGGCCTGTGCTCTGGCAGGGGCATGCAGGATTGCGCGATCAGTACGAAGTGAGCTGTCTTGAGCTAGATGCGCTGGTGGAGATTGCGCGCCAGGTGCCGGGAGTTTTGGGGGCGCGTATGCTCGGCGGCGGCTTTGGCGGCTGCACCATCAACCTTGTACGCAAAGATGCCGTTGCCGCTCTAAGCCAGGCTATCGAGCAGCAATATCTAGCTCGAACAGGTCGTCAAGCTAGCATTGATATTTGTCGTGCGGCGGGCGGTCCTGGATCTACATGGAAGGAACATACCACTTTGAAGGAGATCGATTTATGAAACTTTTCTTATCCACCGACTTTGAAGGGACCAGCGGGATTGTGGCCTGGGAACAGATCATCGAGGGCAATGCTGAATATGAGCAGGGGCGGCGCTTGCTGACCAATGAGGTCAATGCGGTGATTCAGGGCGCGATGGAAGGTGGCGCGACCGAGTTTGTGGTCAACGATGCGCACCATTATATGCGCAATTTGCACCCGCAAGATCTCGCTGGTCGGGCCACCTTGATTACTGGCAAACATAAGCCTTTGTATATGATGGAAGGGCTGGATGGTAGCTTTGATGGCGTCTGTTTTGTGAGCTATCATGGCTCTATTGGCGCGGAACGGGCGATCCTCTCGCATACCTACAATCCGGGCGCAATCTGGGAGGTGCGCATCAATGGGGAAGTGGTGGGAGAATCGGGACTGAATGCCCTGGTCGCCGCTCATTATCAAGTGCCGATTATTTTTGTGAGCGGCGATGCGGTAACGGCGCGTGAGGCCGAGTTCATCGCGCCGCATGCCGAAAAGGTGGTTGTCAAGCAGTCCATAGGGCGTTTCGCGGCCTCGCACCTGCATCCGACGATTGCCTGTGAGCTTTTGCAAGCTGGAGCGAGAAGTGCGATGCAACGGTTAAGTAGTATGCAGCCGCCGCAATTCGCGCTACCGGTGACGCTGGAAATAACCTTTCAGGTGGCGGATATGGCAGATATGGCGTTGTGGGTGCGTGGAGTCGAGCGCGTTGCCGCTCGTACTGTCAAGGTGGTCAGCGAAAATTTGTTAGACCTCTATTGCACCTTTGTTACTATCGTCACGCTCACCCGCTCTCTGGTTGATCGTTAGCTAGAGAACTGACAGCCTCGCCCACGATTTTAGCAATCAAGGCTAAAATCGTGGGCGAAATATATGCTACACGATCAAGCGGATCTATTTGCGTGTCGGCCTGGGTCGGATGTTAAAGACGCAATGGCCTGTGAGCGTCTGGCAGGTACATTCCTGCTCAATGATTTCCCAGGTCATGTCGAGGTCGAGCAGTTGTAATGTTGCTTCCAATGAGGCGATCCAGACATGGCATGCTGATTGTTGGGACAGACTAATGCGTCCGTAGGCGTAGAGGTTGCTATAATGCACCAGGCAATAGGAGCCGTCATCTTGCTGTTCGCAGAGTTGCAACTCCTCGCCGCGAATCTCGTTCATCTGACGGGCGAAAGTATTTAAGATCAATCCCATCACCATCTCGCGTGGCAGCAGTTTGAGGGTTTGCTGCGTCAGGGTTGATGGAGTGCGTTTCTTCAGAGAAATAGCGGTACCCATATGGCTCCACTGGCGTATCTGCTCTGCAGGATCATCGGGCCGAGAAAACGCAACGGCCTGGTGGAGGCAGCTGATATATTCGGCTGGAATGGCGTACGTATCGTTATCTAATGGCCAGTTATTAACCTGTTTATATTGTG
>DASTZT010000230.1:0-6389 GCA_035764225.1 Ktedonobacteraceae bacterium | reverse complement strand
AGAGGCAGGTTTGTTTTATGTCCACTGCTCTCTTTTTGCGGTTGACACCAAATCAGTACTGAGAGGCACAGTCTTATCCCTGCTCGCCACAGGTTACATGTTGGGCATCCTCTGGGTTATTCCTGAGGCGGGAAGAGAGAGCCTGGGAGGAGGGCTTGTTCGGACTGGTGAATGGTCCACAGGGGTTCGTAATTGGCGATGGCATCAAACTGCACCCCCGCTTGCTCCAGGATCGGGCGTTGAGCGAGCATAGGAGCCAGCGTATCCATCTGCTTGGCCGCATCTAGATCGGTCCAGATGCTCACATTGATAATGGTGTGCGTCACCGGATCAACGCCTGCATGGTAGTATAGAAGTCCACGCAGTTGTTTCAGCGCAGGAATCAACGGATCTGCCGAGGCTTGAATGAGGCGAGCAACCTCGTCGTATTGTGCAGAGGCAAAACGCCCCTTAGAAATGCGTACAACGGGAGAGGTCATTCTAGAAGTTTCTCCTTTTCTCTACATGGTTAACACGAAAAAAAGCGCCTCTTGCGCCTTCCACATGCTACCACGTTTCGTCCAGCAAGACAACTTTCGGCGGACGCTCAACTCCCCTCTCTCTTCCCGGCTGCATGATGAAATACGTTACATGCGTCAAAAAGGTAGTATTCTCCAAATATCTCGGTTATACTTACTTTTGAGGGGTTACCATATTTTTTTCGGCTCAAACAGATGCTAAGCCATAGCATGTTTTTACAAGGCAATCCCTTAAAGATGTGTTCAAGGGGTCCAGTACCCCAACACGCCGTTGAGAAACACTGTGGCATCTTTCGCAGAAAACAGGCTCATGGGAACTCCTTATTGACCTTCACGTAGGTCTGGTTTCACTCCGCCAGCATTTGGTGAGACCTGACTTATCAACCAGTTCAGGCTTCCGTTCACGGATCATGTACTGCGTTTCTTTAGAAACAAGGAGGTTACACATGTCCTTTTGGATGAAGACAAAACGGTCAAGACAAGTTGTGTTGAGCCTGATTTCCGTCCTGATCTCAGTAGCAGCACTGCTGGTATCACTATCACCAACGACGCATGCCGCACATGCTGCATCGTTGGCGGCGCAAGCGGGGCCTGATCCAACGGTCTCAACCGCAAGTGCGGCTGATGTGTCGCCCCCTCTGCGCGATCTGGCGCAGGCACCGTCCAGCACTGTGCTGGGCATACCGGGTGAGAACGAGGATGACGGGCCGATCCCGACCGACACCGGATTCACTGGCGACGGGGCGGTTCAGACAGCAGCTGGCCCGCAGACTTCCCCTGGCATCTCCGGTCCATCGCTCACCTTTGAAGGGTTGTCCAATCAAGACAACGCGAACTTACTTGGCATCCAGGTCTCGCCACCTGACCCGAACGGCGCAGTTGGGCGGAAATTCTTTGTAGAGATGGTGAACCTGACGTTCGCTGTCTACTCCAAAACTGGTACCAGGCTGCTTGGTCCGGTGCCGCTTGGTAATCTTTGGAGCGGCTTCGCGATCAACGACTGCACTGATCTATCGGGCGATCCGGTCGTGCTCTACGATAAGTTCGCAGATCGCTGGATACTCACTCAGTTCACCACTCGCGGACCCATCTTCTACAACTGCGTGGCAGTCTCCCAGACCAGTGACCCCACAGGGGCCTATTTCCGTTACGCATTCAGCACCGGCGTGAACTTCCCAGACTACCCCAAATATGGGATCTGGAACAACGCCTACTTCCTCTCCACGCGTGAGTTTGCACCCGATAATTCGTTTGCTGGGATTGGTGCCTATGGGTTGGAGCGCGACAAGATGCTCAAGGGCGACCCGGCGGCGCGTGTGGTGAAGTTCCTACTTCCTCCAGGCAACACTCCCTTCCTAACAGGCGATGGGTTGCTCCCAGGCGACATTGACGGCTTTCGTCTGCCAAAAGAGGACAGTTCAGAGCTGTTCGTCGGGACGATGGATGATGGTGGTCCCTATGGCGCTCCGTTCGATGCGCTAAACGTCTTCCAGTTCTCGTTGAAATGGGGCAAGAATCCGAAAGCTTCCTTCACCCTGGCAACACAGCTTCCTGTAGCGCCGTTTGACTCGATCTTCCCATGCACTCCAGGGGCGCGGAACTGCATCCCGCAGCCAGGGACCACGAACAAGCTTGACGTTCTCTCCTATCGGCAGCGGCCCACCTTCCGGCTGGCGTACCGGAACTTCGGGGACTTCGAGACGTGGGTCACGAATCAGTCCGTCGAGGCAAGTCCCGGCGTGGCTGGCGTTCGCTGGTATGAGATCCGAAGGAATAACGAGGGGGATGACGACAGGGATGGCAACCGGCTCTCCCTCTTCCAGCAAGGCACCTATGCGCCAAACGATGGCGTGAATCGCTGGATGGGAAGTATCGCAATGGACAGGCGAGGCGATATAGCACTTGGCTACAGCGTCTCCAACGCCACGGATGTCTTTCCGGGCATCCGCTTCACCGGGCGGCTACAGCGCGACCCCCTGGGCAAAATGACGCTCGGTGAGGGCGTGCTGATCAACGGCTCAGGGTCGCAAACGGTGAGCAATCGCTGGGGGGATTATACGGATATGACGGTTGATCCCACCGACGACTGCACCTTCTGGTATGTCAATCAGTATTATCAGGTGTCTTCGGCACGGGGCTGGCAGACGCGCATCGGCAACTTCCGCTTGCCAGGCTGCAAAGGCGACGACGAGTAGCGAGCCATTCTGGGCTGGTGCGAGACAGGGCTACAATCCCAGGCTCGCATCAGCCCATCCTATTTTTGGGTCAGAACATCTGTGTGGTATGCTAAAGAACCACTATATGCTTTCTCAACGCGACAATGGGGTTCCAATCGCCTTCCGCAACCGACACCCCTAAAAACTTCTCATGTCTTGTAGAAAAGCAGAGAAAGCTGGTGAGAGTATACCCGTACATACCTGTATTTTAGAAAGGACAACGATGCCAACACGTTCAGAAATCCAAAATGCGCTCGCCGAGTCGCAAGAGAAAGTTATGGCCTATTTTGAAGGGCTGAGTCCCGAAGATCTTGAGCGCCCATGCACAGCTAGCGGCGTCCCTGGCGAAGCTGCCTGGAGCGCCAAAGATCACTTTGCCCATCTCACCGCCAATGAAGAGGGGATTCAAACCCTGTTGCGCCTCTCACTCACTGGCGGCTCTCTGCCAGAGAACCTGGCGGCAATGAGTCCTGAGGAGAGACAGGCGTGGGGCAACCAGAGGAATCAAACCTACGTGAACGAGCACCGCAACGATAGCATGGAAACGTTGCGCGCCCAACTCACCGCCGCACGTCAGCAAACGCTGGACCTGCTGGAACAGTTCAGCGATGAACAACTGGCGGCCCCTATAGCTCTCTCTTTCATCCCTAACATGAGCGCTGGCAATCTGTTCGCCGCCAATGCCCATCACGCAGATGCACATATTACCTGGACCGAAGAGGGACTGCGTAAAGGTCAATAAAGCAGTTAGCTACCTTTTCCCCAATTGAGCGCCCACATTGCTAGATACACCCATCAAGAGGCATAGGCTATGACTACGAAACGGCCTATGCCTCGCGCTACACCGCCATAGATACATGTTTCATCACATCAGACCAATCAGTGACCAATACAGCGAGCCTGCCGAAGAAGCCGAAATTGGCTGCCTGTGAAAGAATAGACGGTAGAACGGCTGCATAATGATAGAATACCAGAGATAAACGTATGAGCAATCAGGAAACAGAAGGAAGGTTTCGATGAATGAGGAACTCCATGCTCTCTTTGTGGCAGACCAGGCAGACCGCAGCGACCATCCAGCTTACGATACGAATGAATATCAGCAATTACGTGAGCGCGATGCTCAACGCCGACAACGCGTTAGCGAGCTTATTGCTGAGGGGCAATTGACCGCGTCCGATGATTATTTTCATGCGGCTTTGATCTTCCAACATGGCGAAACGCCGGAAGATATCTGGCAAGCCCACGAATTGGCCCAAAGATCAGTCGAGCTGGGAGCCACGCAATCGATGGGCAATAACAATAGTCCCTGGCTCGTCACCGCATCTCTGGATCGCTGGTTGATGTACCAGGGCAAACCGCAAAAATACGGCACCCAGTTCGTCCCCGACGGCAAACGCTGGCGACTCTGGGACATCGACCCAACGACCACTGATACCGAGCGCACTGCCAACCACGTCCCTCCGCTACAAAAGCTGCTTCAGCAGGCCGAACGCTATACGCAAAAATTGGGCCAACCCTCAAGAGAAAACGCTCCTGAGTGGATGAAAGAAGCTCTTGAGCGGTGGGAACGGGAAGACGCGTGATCGGATTGGTCCATGACCAATTTCCGCTGCTATCTGCATGGAAAGAATGCAGATGGCTCTTGAAGGGGAAGCCTATCTATCTTCGTGATTTCCCTGAAGAAACCTGGTCAGAACGCCTTCTCCCCTCTGCTACTGGGGTTGCGCTATCAGCACCTACATTGACGCGGACACTGAGCATATTTTTCAAGGGATGGGAAGCCCTTACCTCTATGTCGCGGCCTCCCTAGAAGAATGGCTAGAGCGCTGGTTAGCAGGCGAGCCACTCCAGTTTTTGTAGTGGAGTTGCGTTTTCCTCAGCTGATAACCTGGGACTGATTAATGATGTGGGGAAAGCCATCATGACAATCGACAAGATACCTTGATGAAAGATCGTTTGTGTAGGCTTTTCCTGCAATAGTATGGTATCCTCTTGATGAAGATTTACGATTCGTGACTATCTTGCCCGGCCCAAGAATATAGATGATCTCCCCGGTATGTTGCTGTTCACGCTCCTTGAGGGTGATGATATTTCCCAAATCATACTCACCTGTCTGAAGTGGTCCAAAAAGAGTCATAAGCTGGTGTTCATCGTTTATATTAAGCTCATAGAACTCATAAATCCGTTGTCCATTTCTGAGATATTCAGCAATGGGGATGCGTTCAGCCGTCTCCATCGTAATGATCCAGAGGCTTAAAAATGGTTGGGGTCGTATTACATCGACAGGGCTCCAGATCAAAGCTCTGGGCGCGGGCTGAGCATATAGGGTATCGCGAGCAGCGCGTTCGAACAATTTGATCTGAACAAGACGGAGGATCGATTCGCTATCCAGCCGACTGAGACTTGAGAGATCAGAGATCTCGATCCTATTCACTGCCACACTGGCTCGCATACCGAAGTTCTGCCAGTCAATAGGATCAAGCGTGATGTGCAGTTCCTGGCAAATAGTTATTAGCTGTTGTGCATTCTTGTAGGCTTCTTCTGGCTCCTGAGCACTGTTTCTACGTAGGTAGGTCATGGTCAATAACTCCTTTTGAGACCACTGCGCAGCCTTGCCCCCTGTTTTGTTTGAAGTTCTTCTGAAACAGAGTCAAGAGGGAAGGCGATTTCTCTTCTTTGAGTGTATCTTTTAGCTAAAAATCATCGTTTACCAGGGCCAGAGCATCAGGTCTCGCAAACGCCCGACAACTTGTTCGTAGCGATTGGCGGCATCAGCATAAGATATATTTTTATCTGGAGGCTGTTCAGTCAGAGCACTCAAAATTCGTTGTTGTTCTGTTTTCCATCTCTCTTCAGGGTATCCTTGCGATACTACACTCAGAAGCGTCATGACAAGCGCATAGTCTGAAGAAGAAAGCTTGTCATACCTCATCGCCTCTTGTATACGGGCGGAATACGCACTGGCATCGCCTATCCTACGTTGAGAAGTTTGCTCACCGGTCTCAGAAAATTGCATACTCATCTTTTTGCTCCCTCATTTATCCACTTCATCCCTATCACCTTTTCCAGAACATCTATCAAGTTCATTAGCCATAAAGTCCTCCTGCTAGTATAGCACAAACAGAGGATGAGCGGTGACTTACAAAATGCAAGTTACAAGGTGTTCAGGTTACATCAAGACGTTGCTAGAGGGAAGCTTTGCATACTCTTGCTCGCCAACTCTTTTCAGGTAAGCAGAGAAAAGTTGAGTTTTTGAGTAACTTGAGTGATAGTCAAAAAAGACTGTTTTGTGATTCGACTCCCCCATCTCCACTACGCATGCCGCCTGGGAATAGGCTTCCCAGGCGGCATTGTTTTGCTCTCGTTGCTACATTTTTGCCGCTGCCAGCCTATTGATAATTACAGACTATTCTGCCTGCTGCTTGCAGAGCCGAAGATATTCATCATGATGTTCTCATTGTCTGCCAGGCTTTTCGTGCAGCAAGGCTAAAATTTGTGACATATTCTGGTGGAAGTACAATCACTTCTCCACTCTCCAGCTTCACCTCGATAGTCCCGTTCACTATCGACTGAACAATCCCTCGCTGGCCTTTGTGGTCTCCGCTACTAATACGAACTTTGTCTTCTGGCCGATGGGTCACATAATTATTCTCAC
>DASTZT010000229.1:0-4747 GCA_035764225.1 Ktedonobacteraceae bacterium | reverse complement strand
CAGACCGCTCTGCTCCATAGCCTGCTGGCCGGAGCATACGACATGATCGGAAATTATGCCCTTTCCGAGCATCATCGCACTCGCGCCATGCGTTGCTGGATCGATTTAAACGATGAACAGGGCAAAATCCTGAACCAGATTGGGCTGGGAGTAACTTTGCAGCGTCAGGGTCTCTTCTCTGAAGCCGAAACGGTGCTGACCCAGGCATTTACAACTGCCCACAACACGCTGCATTTTCTTCAGGGGGAAGCGTATGCCTTGGTAAGCCTGGGGGATATTTACCAGGACCAGGGGAAATATGACCAGGCGCTAAACGTCACGGAGGACGGCCTTGAGCTTGCGCGCCAACTGGGCGATCAATATCTGATCAACTACACCACTTGCTCATTGGCCCTTACCTATCTGCTGCTGGGCGATTCACAAACGGCGTTATTGCTGGTCTCCGCAAAGAATGCGGAAGAAGAGCAGGCCGAAACGATGGGTTATGACGATGCTGTCCGCAAGTTGGCTCTGGGCACAGTGCTCTTATATCAGCAGCGTTATGGTGAAGCTCAGCTCTGCCTGACCAGGGTTGAAGCTTCTTTAAACGCCAGTGGGCTTAAGCGAGAGCAATTGCAGGCTAACATTCGCCTTGCGGCATGCCATCTTGAGCAGAGTAATAGAACAGCAGCGACGTGTCACCTGGAGCAGGCGAAGACCCTTGCGGCACGCCACAACTATGAGCACTTGGTACAGATAGAGCTACAGCGTCTGCCAAAACTAGGTGAAATGCCGCTAGCGACGCCTGAGCCGGTAGCCGTAGGCCCCTCGCTTCCGCAGGCAGCCGAGGCTCAGGAAGTGGAAGCAACGCCGCAGCCAGCTCTGGTCCCCGTTCCGTCGGTTACGGTGTCCCAACAATCGCGGATCACTATCCAGGCGTTGGGCGAACCGGTCGTCTCGCTTGATGGGATCTCCATCAGTCACTGGCGCATGGCGCGAGCAATGGAGCTTTTTTTCTTTCTGCTTGATAATGGGCGTCCGGTACATAAGGAGCAGATTATCACTGCCCTCTGGTCCGAACTGAACGATCAGGTCAATCAAACATTGCGCTCGATGATTTACTACCTGCGTAAGATCCTGGGCGATAGCTGTATTGTCTATCATGCCGGTACGTACGCGCTCAATCTGGTCTCGCTTTACGGTGAGAGCGTCTGGTATGATGTTGCGGAGTTCAGACGATGTAACGCCGAAGCTAAAAAGGCACTTGCAGATCAAAATGATATAACTGCAAATGCTGCTTTTCAGAAGATGGTAGAACTTTACCGTGGTGACTATATACAATCATTTTATAGCGACTGGTGTACATTCCGGCGCGATGAGCTAAGTCGTAGCTATGTGAATGCACGACATCAGCTTGCGCTCATTTCCTGGCGTCGCGAACAATTTGATGAAAGTATCATGCATTGGCAACATATATTAGCTGTAGACAGTTGTCTAGAAGAAGCACATTATGGATTAATGCGCAGCTATTTACGTCAAGGCAAGCGTGGATTGGCATTGCGCCAGTATCAACGTTGCATAGATACGCTCCGTGATGAGTTATCTATTGAGCCTGGGCCAACGATCCAAAAGCTCTATCAAAGGCTCGTCAGTAATAGTCAGGCCAGTTAGCAGGCAGATCCGCATGCACGCTATCTGCCTACCGTCAGGCTATAGATGAGGCTTCACGCTTTCTAGAAATGTTCTTAATATGCGTTTTCAAGGTGGCCCTACTAATATGGAGCTGCCTGGCAATAGTTGTCCTATCGATGCCATCTCTAAGCAAGCTAATAATTTCCCGCTCGCGAGGTGTCAGGACTTCATCGTTGATCTGCAGACGCGCGTCGCAGGAGAGGTACTCCAGAATACCAACCGCCAGTGCAGGCTCGATTAAAAATGCTCCTTTCGGCAAGTTTAAAACTGAGCAGAGCAGTTCAGTGGACGTGTTCTCCAGCAGATAGCCTTTTGCCCCATGTTTATACGCCTCGTGAAAGACCGCATAGTCCAGTGCAGAAGTTAAAACCACAAAACGTTCTCGCGGAAAGGCCGCGATGTTAGAGATTAACGACTGATGGACAAAGATCAAATCCAGCGACTTCGTATGGAGATATTTTTGTAATTCTTCCTGGTTTGCTGCTTCATAGAGACATTCCACGTTTTTGTCTGTGGCGAAGATGGCGCGTAGCCCGGCTCGCAGAATGTCGCGGGGATCGGCAATCAGGATCTGTAGCTTCATGTGATCTATTCCTCCTCTTTTTTGATTGATCTTTTCTGGCTATAGCATATGAGGTAGCGATCCAAAATCAGTTTGCGTCCGTGACAAAGCTGTTTACACTCAGTTCACACAAGAGTGCAAACTGGGCCGAGGGGGTATGCAGGGGGGAGAAGAAATACCCCGATGGTGGATAGTATTTGCCCTCTGCCAGCAGATACACTCGACAATGTGCTTGAGGAGTGATTAAGGCTAGTTACGAACGAAAGGAGATCGCGTTGACTACTTTCGAACCAACTTATAGCGATGAGACCTGGCACCTGATCCATTGTAAAACCAAAAAGGAAGTATTCGCGGCAAACATGCTGAAGAGCTGTTTTGACCTTGCTATCTATCTTCCTGAATGGAAGGTCCGCTCACGCCAGAAAGTGCAAAACGTGCCCTTTTTTCCGGGCTACATTTTTGCACAGATGAATTTAGGCAAGGTGCCTCTGAGCCAGATCAATGCTACTCCTGGCGTTGTGCGCGTCGTGGATTTTGGCGCAGGCCCACAGATCGTGCCTGCTGATCTAGTCGAAAGCATTGCTGAGCGGTTGAAGCAAATAGCGGCATCCGTCCCTGAGTCGCCCGCTCCTGAGTCCTTTCGCTACGGCGATATTGTGCGGCTCAAGAGCAAAGGCTATTTACAAGATCTGGAGATGATCTTTGTGGGGCATGTACCAGCAAGTCAACGCGTAAGTGTCCTGCTCAATTTTTTGGGCCGATTAAAAGAAGTACAGGTAGATGTCAAAGCACTCGAAAAGGTGCGTACACCTGTCAGCAGCGGCGTATAGCAGTCTCGTAGCCGCGTGAAAGACTATCACTCAAAGCCATAGGTTTTCCATTGCCCGCTATACCGTTGATACGGCAGTATAGCGGAATGGCGGAGCCTGCCTCTCTGTTATACGCGAACGGTATAGCGGAATGGCGGAGCCTGCCTTTCTGTCCTACAGTCTGCGAACAGATGGTAGCGCGGAATGGCGGAGCCTGCCATTATCTGAACAGCCGACATGGGCGATGTATGGGCCATAAGGCTCTGCTTTTGCCTCTTCTACCAGGATGTCCTATAATGTAAGTTGTTTCCCACGTTGTCTGTATCAGAGCATAGAATGGTATCTTAACAGTCGATTCATCATAATGAAAGAGGCAATAATGCAACTTGTAATTGACCATCTAGGCAAACGCTATAGCAACCAATTCTGGGGCATCCGCGATTTTACGCTTGAACTGGGTACAGGTGTCCTGGGGTTGCTCGGCCCGAACGGGGCAGGGAAATCGACCTTGATGCGAATCCTGGCAACGATCACCAGGCCAACCGAGGGAACAGTTACCTGGAAAGGCAGCGATATTGTCCAACATCCCAACCGGTTGCGCGTCGAGATGGGATATTTGCCCCAGGATTTTGGAATCTATCCCAACCTGACAGCAAGAGAGTTTCTTGAATACATGGCGGCGATCAAAGGGCTAGATGGCAGCGTGGCCCGTCGTCGCATTGACGAGCTGATGCAGCTGGTCAACCTGGTCGATGCCAGTAAGCGACCAATGAAGGGCTTTTCTGGTGGTATGAAACAGCGCGTTGGCATTGCGCAGGCATTATTAAATGATCCGGCGCTCCTCATCGTTGATGAGCCAACGGTAGGACTTGATCCAGAGGAGCGCATCCGCTTTCGCAATCTCCTCTCCGATCTCTCTGGAGAGCGTATCGTCATTCTCTCAACTCACATTGTCTCTGACGTTGAAGCGACGGCCAGCGATATTGTGATTATGAACAAGGGGCGCATGTTAGCGCGAGCAAAACCGGAACAGCTCCTGAAGGCCGTTGAAGGCAAGGTCTGGGAATGGGTGGTGCCGAGCGAAGAATTCACGACGATCCGAGCGCACCATGTGATTAGCAGCACGACGCGCCGCAGCGAAGGTATCCATATGCGCATTATCTCCAATACTGCGCCCAGCCCGTCCGCTGTCCGAGCATCCGTTACCACCCTGGAAGATGCCTATCTCTACTTTATCTCGGACCAGGCCGCGCTTGGGCGAGAAGAACAGTTTTTACATCAATAGTAAAGTAGAGGACATCATGAGAACGATTCGATCCGTCTATCATCTCTTAAAAGCTGACTACCTTGAACGCGTGCGCCGCTCCGCTTTTCTCATCATCCTGGGTATCGTTGTCTTTGCCGGGTACTTTTATACGCCAGCCGCTAATGCAGGCTATAAGAGCATCTCGTTTAGCATGGACAATTCGAATATCTGGTATCGTGGCGTCTATAATTCGGCGTGGATGGGAACGCAGATTGCGATCTGGGCGACCCTCTGGCTGGTGGGAGTTGGCTTCTTTCTTGTGCGCAATGCCGTTGAGCGAGATGTCCAGACCGGTGTGGGACAAATTATTGCGACCACGCCCTTGACAAAGCTCTCCTATATCCTGGGGAAAGTATTGAGTAATCTGGCGGTGCTGGCAACGATGATGGTCGTGCTGGT
>DASTZT010000228.1:0-6078 GCA_035764225.1 Ktedonobacteraceae bacterium | reverse complement strand
CAGCACCGTCGCCTCGCTGGGGCCATAATTGTTGACCAGCGTGAAAGGCAGGGTCGGCGCTGGATAGTGGTGCAGCATATCGGCTCCAGTGAGCATAAAGCGTAATGGCGCTGTTGCGGGCCACTCCAGAGCCAGCAGGCTTTCGGCCAGCATCGTGGGCAGGAACGTAATCGTAATCTGGCTCTCGATCAGCCAATCGCGCAAACGCGTTGGAGAGGTGCGTGTATCCTCACCGGGCATATAAAGGCTGGCCCCTGCTGCTAAATGGGGCCACAACTCCCAACCTGTGGCATCAAAAGCGGGGCTGGTCAATTGCGTGGCCCTATCGGAGGGTGTCACGGCAAAGGCTTGCTGATGCCAGAATACCAGGTTCAGCAGGCTTTTATGCGTAATCTGAACCCCCTTTGGATAACCAGTTGAGCCAGAGGTATAGACCACGTAGGCGAGATCATCGACAGTAGCGGTAAATGTCGGCTCGTCTGTACTCTGTTGTGCCAGCAAGGAAGCATCGCGGTCCAGGCAGATCACATCAATGTCTTGTGAGAAAAATTGCGTGGCAAGATGCTGCTGCGTTACTAACACTGGAGTCTGGGCATCTTGCAGCATAAAAGTCAGGCGTTCTGCCGGATAGGTGGGATCGAGAGCGACATATGTACCTCCGGCTTTGAGGATAGCGAGTAGACCAACGAGAATATGCCGATTGCGCTCTACGCAAAAGCCTACAGGAACGCCCGGCCCCACGCCGAGAGATTGTAAATAATGAGCGAGCTGGTTGGCGGATTGGTTCAGTTCTTTGTAAGTGAGTGTTTGATTCCCTTCTACAACAGCGATTGCATTAGGTGTGCTCATACCCCATTTTGCTACCAGTTGCGGGACGCAGGCGTCAAGAGGAAAATCTTGCGCAGTCGCGTTCCATTGCGCAAGCTGCTGCTGCTCCTCTGCTGTTAGTTGGGGTCTTGCTTTAAGATTTACTCCATGCACTTTTCCGTCTTCCTCCACTTGAGAATTGATAGTGGTCGGCGAATATGATTGTAATTCCATTCCCTCACCTTTTTTGACAGACACGACTGTCTCCTCCTGGTTAAAATACGCACTACGTGGCTTTCTCTGCCATGCACAAGTATACCTAACCGAAAAATAAAAGTCACTGTTTGACAGCTAACTTTGGCGAAATTGATAACTGACTTTATTAGGGATCATAGTTAATTCTCAAGGGGTACTACATCCCCAATTTTGCGGTCATGATATAGGCTGCACGAGGTCATATTATACCCAGAAAAATAAGGAACTGGACGATTTATCCGGTTCCTTCGGTACTATTAGCCTAATTCGTAAAAGAAAAGCGTGGCGGGTAGGGTGCTTAGAAGGACGTGAGGCTTCTTGGTAGACTGGTTAAGCTTGTGATGCTGCATCCCCTTTGACGAATGGTGGAAATTTCCAGTTCGAAGCTGTGTAGTTTGCTGCGTAAAGATGAAAGTGCGCGCCGCACTGGTCTAAGCTCTTGCTGCCATGTGCCTCCGTGAAGAGCCTCCTGTAAGCATTGGCGGCTGCGAGCAATAGAGGCGGGAGTGACGTTGTTGGTTGAAATGCAGGATAGTAGCACTTCGTAAGGACAATAGTGAGGAAATGATTCTATGATCGGGATCATCATGCGCATTTCATTGGCGCTAAATTGTTGCTCCATAATCTGCTTTGGACCTTCAGCGAGGAGGGAGAGGGTGCGTGTTGTAAAATTGAGAGCTAGCGCCTGGTTCTGAGGGAGCAAGCCCTGTAATCGGAAATGGGTAATTTTTGGCTCGCCCTCTTTGGGACGTTTCATACGGATGGTGATTGTTTCTAGCATATAAAATCCCCTGGTGGCTTACAACAAAAAGCATACTCAGAACAGTAAAAACGTAATTGAAGTAGAAAAACCAGGCTGAACAGTGAAACCTGCTGTAGCCCCCCTACATGGTATGCTACCATAGAAGTTCATCAATGTATAGTGCAGAGCGTAAGAAATTAAACTCTTCTAGAGAAATAGACATGCTAGATGTCGCATGTTTAAAGAAAAAGTTACTGTTCACCTCTGATTTATGCATGTGATACGAAAATGTCTCGCTATCATGACCGAAATTTTACGTATCTAGAATCTGGGCGCATAGGTACTTATTTTCGATAAAGTCGGTTATCAATTTCGGCAAAGTTAGCTGTCAAACGGCGACTTTTGTTTTTCCGGTTAGGTATACTTGTGCATGGCGAAACAAACTATATCAATCTATATCATATTGTGCTGTCATGTTTTAAAAATGCTCTAGATACTTATGAATGCCCTTAACTGTGGGTAAGTGAAAGAGATAGTCGTGCATGCAACGGGGGGATTTTTATGATTCGCATTGCCCAACCTTTCGTGGGAGTCGAGGAGGAGGAGGCCAGCCGGCGAGTATTAGCATCGGGTCAACTGGCTCAAGGCCCCCAGGTTGCTCTCTTTGAACAGCAGTTTGCGCAATTATGCCAGGTGAGGGAGGCGGTGGCGGTCTCTTCGGGAACGTCGGCCTTGCAACTGGCTTTACAGGCTCACGGTATCGGTCATAGTGATGAGGTAATTACCTCCGCTTTCAGCTTTGCCGCCACCGCCAACGCTATTCTCTCTGTTGGCGCAACGCCGGTATTTGTCGATATCGAAATTGATACCTATACCCTCGACCCTATGCAAGTGGAGGCAGCAATTACGCCTCACACCAGAGCCATTATGCCGGTTCACTTGTATGGGCATCCCTGCGATATGCGGCTGCTGCTGCCAATCGCAGAAGCCAATGCTCTCGTCATCATCGAAGATGCCTGCCAGGCGCATGGCGCGACAATAGGCGGCCGACCAGTGGGAAGTTTTGGCACAGGCTGCTTTTCTTTCTATGCCACCAAAAATATTACCACCGGCGAAGGTGGGATGATTACCACCAATGATCCTGCCATTGCTGATAAGGCGCGGCTGTTGCGCAATCATGGCCAGCAAGCGCGTTATCAGCACATCACGCTGGCCTATAACATGCGTATGACCGAACTGCAAGGGGCGCTTGGCGTCGTCCAATTGCAGAAGCTGGAGCATGTGACCCAACGACGTATTGCCAACGCCGCATATTTGACGGAACAGCTCAAAGGTGTGGTTCAGATGCCCATCGTCCGTGCTGGATGCAGGCATGTGTACCACCAGTATACTATTCGTCTTGAGACAAACCGCGATCAGGTTGTGGCCCAACTGCACGCTCGCGGTATTGAAACAGCCATTCATTATCCTCTTCCGATTTATCGGCAGCCCTTCTATCAGCAATCGCCATCGCTATTTCGTATAGCCAACTATGTAGAACAGCAACAGCCTGGAAGCGAGCGGGTGATACCCATTTTGCCGATGACGGAACGTGCTGTGCGGCAAGTCTTATCGCTTCCTGTCCATCCCGCGCTGCAAGAGGAAGAGCTTGAAATGATTGCACGGGAGGTAGTTGCTTTATGCCGGTAAAAGTGGGGCTGATTGGTGCTGGTTCTATGGGGATGAACCATCTACGTGTCTTGAAAGATTTTGACGAAGAACAAGTACAGATTGTCGGCGTGGCGGAAGTTCACGAGGCTGCGCTCAAGCGAGCCGTCAGCCGCTTTCATATCGCGGGCTATACCGATTATCGGCGCATGCTTGAAGAGACGTGGCCCGATCTTGTCGCTATCGTTGTGCCCACGCACCTGCACTATGCAACGGCAGCCTTTGTGCTTGAGCTAGGCATCAATGTGCTGATAGAAAAGCCGATCACGCAAACGACCGATGAAGCTCTGGCGTTGATTGAGCTTGCTCGCCTGCGTGGCGCGAAGATCGCCGTTGGTCATATTGAGCGTTTCAATCCCGCCATTGTCGAACTCAAACAACAGATTCTGGATGATAAGCTGGGTCAAATGTATCATATGCTCGCCCGTCGCATCGGACCTTTTCCGCCTCGTATTCGCGATGTTGGCGTCACCCTTGATCTTGCTTCCCACGATATCGATGTCATGCGCTATCTCACCAATGCGGATATCGGACATTGTTATGCTCAGACGCAGCGTCGCGTCCATAACACCTACGAAGACTTGCTGCTGGGCTTTCTGCGCTTCACTAATGGAGCAATCGGCGTGCTGGATGTCAACTGGCTAACGCCGACAAAGGTGCGCGAGCTGAGTATTACAGGCGAGAAAGGTATGTATGTTGCGAACTATCTGACGCAAGATGTGTATTTTTATGAAAATGACTATACCGTGACATCGTGGGATGCCCTGCGTTCTCTCACCGGTGTCAGTGAAGGTACCATGACGCGCCTGAAGGTGCAGAAAGCTGAACCGCTGCGCCGCGAGTACGAAGATATCCTAGCTGCCTTACAGGACGATAGATCGCCAACGGTTTCTGGCGAAGATGGCCTTGCTGTCTTGCAGGTGGTGCAGCAGCTCACGCAATCACAGCATGGGCAGCTCATGGGAGCCACCGTTGACCCATCCGCGCCCGCTCTTGTCTCTACCGCCGACGCTCACCATCAAGAGGTAAAGAGAGAATATGCCAATAACTGATAAAGATGTCTATACAATTTCGAAAGCTGCCGTCGTCGCTGTGGTTGGTCTGGGAAAGATCGGTCTACCCCTGGCTGTGCAGTATGCTCAACATGGTCATCGCGTCATCGGCTGTGACATCAATCCAGAGGTTGTCTCAATCATCAATAAGGGTAAATCGCATATTCTCGAAGAGCCGTTGCTGGAAGAGGGCGTGGCTGCTGTTGTCGCGCGGGGACTGCTTTCGGCTACGACTCATACCACTGAAGCAGTGCGTCAGGCTCAGGTTGTCGTTGTTATCGTTCCGGTGGCTGTGAACGCCCAGCACGAGGTTGTTTTCGATACCATCGATGCCGCGACGCTCGCGATTGGCGCAGGATTGCAGCCCGGCACGCTCGTGATCTACGAGACGACTCTGCCAGTAGGTACAACTGCGGGACGCCTGGCTCGTCTACTGGAACAACGTTCGCAGCTCTGTGTAGGGCGGGATTTCTCGCTCGCCTTTAGCCCTGAGCGCGTCTCCTCCGGCTCTATTTTCCGCGATCTGCGCCTCTATCCAAAGGTGGTCGGTGGCATTGATGAGGAGAGCACGGCGGCAGCGGTTGCGTTTTATCGCTCGGTGCTTGATGCTGAAATTATTGCGATGGCTTCAACAGCAGATGCCGAATTTGTGAAGCTGATCGAAACAACCTACCGTGATGTCAATATCGCCCTGGCGAACGAGTTTGCTCGCTATGCCGATGGGCATGGACTTGATACGATGGCCGCGATTGCGGCGGCCAACTCGCAGCCATATTCGCACATTCACACCCCTGGTGTTGGCGTTGGGGGACACTGCATTCCGGTCTACCCATATTTCCTGCTGGCTGGCGATCTTCCTCAGCCAGTGCTGACCCTCCCTCGCCATGCCCGCCAGATCAACGATGCTATGGCCACATACGCTGTGGAGCGAGTGGAGGCGATCACTGGCCCGCTCGCTGGTCGAGCCGTGCTGATTCTTGGCGTCTCCTATCGTGGCGATGTGCGTGAGACGGCCTTTACCAGCGCCCGTTTGCTTCTGCACGCATTGCAAGCTCGTGGAGCCAGTGTCTATGTCGATGACCCTTTATTTGGAGAGACAGAGCTGTCTGCCGAGGGCTATACTCCTTTGATCCCCGAACTCAAAGAAGAGATTTGCGCCATTCTGCTACAAGCCAATCATCGAGCCTACCGCTCGTTTGACTTTAGCCAGTTTCCACACTGCAAAGTTGTGCTTGATGGTCGCATGGCGCTCGATCAGGAAAAAATTGAGTCGCTGGGCATGCGCTACATCTGTATCGGTAGATCGGACGTAGCCTGTTCGGCTCGTGATGGAGGAGAGAAGTAGTGCGGTTGGCATCGATTGTAGGCGCTCGTCCCCAATTTATTAAGCTCGCTCCGGTCAGCCATGCTCTGCGGGCGCAGCACGAAGAAATTATTATCCATACCGGGCAACATTATGATTATCGCATGTCGTCCCTGTTCTTTGATGAACTGGCAATTCCCGTGCCGGACTAT
>DASTZT010000227.1:0-8164 GCA_035764225.1 Ktedonobacteraceae bacterium | reverse complement strand
GAACGGAGGTGGCAGGCCAAACTGATCTAGCCGATCAAAAAACGCAACTCATTATGTCACCGAAACCCCAAAAACGGCTTGATGGCTTCACGCTGCTATTAATAGCTCTGGCGTTAGTGGTAGGGATAGCTCTGGGAGCAGGTGGGGTTTTATCCTACTTTCTGTCTATTTCTGGCGATAGACAGGTCCAGCCTCCTCCCGCTGCAGCGGTGACAGGGAATAGCGGGGCGATTGTCGTTCAGGCCAGCAGCACCTATATTACTCAGCTTATAAGAAAAAATATTGCAAGTTCAGGTCTACCAGGTGACGTAAAAAATGTGCAGGTGAAGCTGGTGCATAAGGGGCCTATCACTGTCACGGGAGACGATCAATTGAGCTTCCTGGGAGTGAATATCACCCGGCATTTTTCTCTCCAGGTGCAGCCAGTGGTCAATGATTGTCAGTTGGAGGTACATGTGGTGCATGCGGATCTAGAGGGGATTGCCGTTACCGGTTTTGCCTCGACCTTTGAAGGTCAGATCAATCAGCAGCTCCACGTTGACACCTCGAATTTTCCCAATGGTTTTAAATATTGTCTTACTGATGTACACACGGAGCCGCAGGGCCTCTTTGCCACCTATTCGGCTACTCCCGTGTAGCTCTAGCTCCTAAGAGATATCGGGTGAAGGAGGTCAGTAGCTCTCCTTCACCAAACGTACAATGCTTTGCTGAGAACGTTCTTGCTTAAATAAGCTGAAGTTTTGATCCTTTTCCCAGGGGAAGTGGCTATAACCCGTCGATCACCTGCTCGCAGCGCAAGCGAATGGTGACGCGTCTTTCTTTTGAAAATGTCTTCTCTACCTGCCGTTTAGCTGCCTCTTCGCCATTGTAGCGGACTGCCAGGCGGTAGATATCGTGTTGCGCTGTCTCTGGATCATCAATCAGTTCTGCTTTACCAGCGATGGTCAGATAGCTATAGCCATTTTCAAAACAGACGGATATGCGCGGATCGCGTCGCAGATTGCGCTCTTTCACGCGTCCTGCTTTGGTATTCATCACGATCATGTCGTTTTCAAATAGGTACCACATGGTGGTAAGTTGTGGTGTGCCGTCCTGGTTGATAGTGGCCAGGACCGCAAAGCGGCGTTCCTGCAAGAAATCCTTGATTTTTTGGGATAGCTCGCTGGTCATACATTAGTTCCTTTCGTATGGTATAAAGCCTTGTCAACTATGGAGTGTGAGCAGCTCTGTACTCTTGCTCGTAGCGACGGAACGTCTCTAGATCGTCTATCGTGTCAATGTCGAGCGCACAACCGAGGCTGTGATAGAGAGTAACGCTCAGGCAGCGTTGTTTTGCCTCCGCGCCATACCGTTGCAGACTGCCGGGACCGAACAAGTATGGCAGCGCCAGTGGGGGATGGACCAGTAAGGCATTGGTTCCAGTATCGTCGAGCGATGGAGCGAGCACGACATCATGCCGTCGAGATTGCGCTATCATGTTGCACACATCGTCTATGCGTAATAATGGCAGATCGGCGGAAATGGTCAGCAACGCGTCTGTGCCAGCCGTTAGCTCTGCCATCGCGGCAGCTTCTAAGGCCGGATTGTGTCCTGGCCTCTCTTCTATCAAAGCTTTGGCTCCCCAGCTCTGGGCGTGTTCAAGCACCTTTCTGTCCGCACTGACCACTGATACGCGTTCGAATTTCGAACTATTCAGAAGTGTGGATATGACGTGCTGCAACATTGAGAGCACCAACCTGGCCCGCTCTTCCTCGTTGAGGTGGAGGGCCAGACGGCTCTTGGCCTGGTGAAGCGTTTTGACCGGGATCAAAGCTCTATATGTCATGCTGCGCTGAACCTGTCTATGCATGCTGCGATCTTCAAAATTTGAGACCTGCGGCTTCCAATACGGTGCGGGCCAGGGCGGCTTTGCTGGCATTATCGCGCATGATCGTGTTGGTGACGACGGTTGGTATCCCCAAGTCTTCTATGGCATCGGCCAGGTGCGCGTCCTGATTATCAATCACCATCACGTCGAGGAAATCGCGATAACAGCGCGTAACGCCCGCGGCTGAAACCTCCATGCCCATGCCGCTCATCAGCTTATCAGCCGGACCTTTAATGGGCGCTCCTCCAACAATCGGGCTGACTGCCACAATCATGCCGCTGGCCTCGTGCAGCACATCATGAACGCCTGGAATGGCCAGGATGCTGCCGATACTCACAATCGGATTGCTGGGCGCGATCAGAATAGCGTCGGCGGCTTTGAGCGCATCGAGGACTCCCGGTGCGGGTCGTGCCTCCGAAGCTCCTCTAAAAAGCACGTCTTGCACCTCGTCGCTACAGTGGCGTTTGACCATGTATTCTTGAAAGTGCAGCAAACCGACGGGCGTCTGGATGTGGGTTGCAACGGGTTGATCGCTCATGGGTAAGACACGTAACTCCAGGCCAAGCCGCACTCGCAGATCGTCAGTGACTTCGCTCAACGACTTGCCCTGTTGCAAGAGCTGGCTGCGATGGATATGGGTGGCAAGGTCGCGGTCGCCCAGGCGAAACCAATCTTCATGGCCATAGCTGGTCAGTTGTTGCATTGTGTCGTAGGTATCGTTGCGTATGCCCCAACCCTGCGTCTCGTCAACGATACCAGCCAGGGTATACATCACAATATCGATATCAGGAGAGACATGCAACCCGTAGAAGTTGCGATCATCTCCGGTATTTACAATGGTAGTGATTTGTTGCTGTGGCACAACCTGGACAACGCCTTGTAAAAACCGTGCCGCACCAACTCCTCCGGCAAGAACCACAATCATCAGCAAAACCTCAATCAAAATGAACAATCAAACTGCTTAGAGGGAGGCGTCCGCGCCTTTTCGGATCGGCGCTGGCATAGCCCACAGTTATCAGTGCGTGAGGGATAAGCCGCGTATCCAGCCCCAGAACCTCACAGACTATCGTAGGACAGAAGAGCGGAGCGCACATCCAACCGGTATCGAGTCCTAAGTCGTAAGCCATCAACAGCATATTTTGGATCGCAGCGCCAATGCTCTGGATCGCCATCGTCGTCTCATTAGCCTGACGTTGTTCGTCGGGATAGCGATCCAGCTCTTCCAGGTAGAGGCAAGGAATGATGATCGCTGGTGCGCTAAGAATACGCTGGCGCGATTTTTGCAGGCGAATGTTGACAATGGCGGCGTCCTGTCCATCCATCTCAAGATTCTCTTGCCACGTCTCGGCCATACGTTCTGCCAATGCCAGCTTTGGTTCCTGGCGCGTGAGCACGACAAAACGCCAGGGCTGTCTGCCATGTGGCGATGGTGCCCAGCGAGCTGCCTCAAGCATCTGTTCAAGCTGCTCCCGCTCCACCGGACGCGCCTGGTATTGGCGTACACTGCGTCGGTTGCGCAACAATGTGGCGAGATTATTGGCACGATTGGGTGTTGTTGTCATTCGCATCTCGGAATGTGCTGTCACGATAATCCCTTTTTTATTAGCGAAACATGTCGGTTGCGCTATCTCGAAGGAGAGAACGAATATCACCTGCCGCTGGCTTGTACGTGTAGCCACGAATAAGGGCAACTGGAACGCTATCAACCTTGCCCATCACCAGTTCTGCGGCGGCTGCCAGCTCGTCTGCGACCGCAATCACGCTGGCGTGAAGCTCGTAGCCATACGGATCGTATTGACCGCGATAATCGGTGAGGGCATCGATCCCGGCGACGCCGATAGCCATATTGACCTGTCCATTGCGCCAGGGGCGGCCCCAGGTATCTGAAATAATCACGGCAATGTCGAATGTCGCGTCTTGACCTGCCAATGCTTGCAGCCGTGTGCGCAGTAGACGGGCTGAGCGATCAGGATCGACCGGCAACAAGGCCAATGTTTGCTGCCCATTTACATTCGACTCGTCCACTCCCGCATTGGCGCAAATAAAACCGTGATAGGTTTCACTGATCAGCACGCCGTGACTCATACGCACGATACGCTTGCTCTCGCGCAGGACCACTTCGACATGGCGGGCATCTTTATCATACTGTTGGGCGAAGGCGCTGGCGAATGCCGATGGCTCTACCTCAGCCAGATTCACGATGCGCCCTTCTGCTTTAGAGACGATCTTTTGGGTGACGATGAGTATATCGCCACGTTCTAAGGTCACACGCTGATTTTGTAGGGCTTCATAGATAATAAAACCCAGGTCACTGCCTGGTGGGATTTCACCAATGTTTGTGATGGGTATAATACGTAATTCTGTGCTCATGCTCCTCCTCGTGTAGCTATTATATCGCCTGAATTGTTCTACTGTAAAGAATAAAGCATTGCGTTCTAGAGCATATTCAGTGTAGGATCAAATATGAGACTTGCAAAGGCACGGGAGCGAAATCAATATAAACACTATGGGTTACATGAAAGGAGTCATATATGGCAATGGTAAAATCTCTTGGGCGGATGTTGCTCGCTGGCGTATTTATTTCGGGTGGAGCAAACACCTTTACCAATCCCGATTCGCGTGCGCTAAAAGTCGCGAAAGCAGGCATCCCACAGGCGAGAGAGGCAACGATTCTCAATGGAGCAACGATGGTCGTGGCAGGGACGGCACTGGCTCTGGGGATAGCGCCGAGACTGGCTGCAACGGTTCTGGCAGCAAGCTTAATCCCAACAACGTTTGTGGGACACCCTTTCTGGCAGGAAGAAAATCCGGCTAATCGTGCTGGTCAGCAAATTCACTTCTTGAAGAATATGGCAATACTGGGCGGATTACTGTTTGTGATTGCCGATAAGGATCAATAGCACGCGTTTGGTTATGCAATATAAATGCTGATAGGTGATATTTTCGACGAAAGAGAGGATATTTTTGACAGAGCAGGAACAGAACAAGGTAGCGATGCTCGTGGTGGCTCACGCAGACGACGCCGAGTTTGATGGCGCGGGGACGGCAGCTCTCTGGGTACGCGAGGGCTGGGAGGTCTACTTTGTGATTTGTGCCGATGGCGGTAGCGGCGGTCCCGATGATGCGACCGATGTAGGACCGGCGGCGCGCCAACGGATAGTGGAGACGCGGATACAGGAGCAGCGTGCAGCCGGGCGCATTCTTGGTTTGAAGGATGTCTTTTTTCTTGGCTATCCTGATGGTCAGCTCCTGCCTTCGCTGGAATTGCGCCGCGATCTTGTGCGTCTCTTCCGCCGTTATCGTCCCAGCCGTGTAATCTGCCAATCGCCAGACAGATCATGGCAACCTTCTCTCAACCTCTATCGATACCATACCGATCATCTGACCGCCGGGCGAGCGACTCTGGAGGCCATTTATCCCGCCACGCAAAACCCCTGGGATTTTCCAGAACTGCTCGCCGAAGGCTTAAAGCCCCACACCGTCTCGGAAATCTATATCACCGTGCCGCCGGTGGTCAATTATGCCATCGATATCACTGCGACGATGGATTTGAAGGTCGCAGCTCTACATGCTCATACTAGCCAGATTGGCGCGCAAGCGAACGAGCTAGAGCAACTGATACGCTCCATCGATTCTGAAGCTGGCAAGCGACACGGCTTTACCTACGCGGAAGAGTTCCATCGCGTGGAACATGGTTAGTCATGTATTGCAGCGCAATCTGCCGTTAATACTATGCGTGCCCTTGCGCCAACAGGGATTTATGTGACATACTAAATACAGAAGACCTTCGGGGCAGGGTGCAATTCCCTACCGGCGGTGTAGTGTTTAGGCACAAGCCCGCGAGTCGGTAATCGGCTTCATCGATTATCTGACAGATTCGGTGCAATTCCGAAGCCGACGGTATAGTCCGGATGGGAGAAGGTTTATAGAGAGGCCAGTTTGTCCCTGCTGCTATGGAGCAGGATACCTGGTTGTACGGCTATACCGTAACCAGCTGGTCGCTGTTCATCTCCCTCACATGCCTCTCCGAGTCAGTTGCATTGATGGCTTTCTCCATGTTTAATAGATCGCCATCAGTATATCGATGACCGAGGGATGTTTATGAGTGTTACAACCTCTAGTTCCAAGTACGCGCTGCTGCGGGCACGTCAATATGCAAGCGAGCTTGAAGCTGCTTCCTCAGAGCAAGCGTATGGCCGCAGTGGGCCTGCCTCTCTCATCAAAGCAAAGAGGCAAATACTGTCTTTGCTGCTGTCGATGGTGCCGGGGCTTTTGCTCTTAGCAGCCTGGTATGTTGGCACGACTGTTGGGCATATTAACGCCCTGTTGCTGCCTGCGCCTGCCGATGTTTTTACTGCATTATCCAATGGCATCAGTTCTGGTCTGTATCTGAGCAATACCGTAGTGACCATCCAGGAAAGCGTCTGGGGTTTCCTGCTGGCTGTGGTGATTGCGCTGCCATTAGGCTATGCACTGGCCAAATCCCGCTTGCTGGCGGCTGCTATTCAGCCGTATCTATCGGCGGGTCAGGCGATTCCGGCTATCGTTATTGCTCCTGTGCTTATCATCTGGTTGGGGTATGGGCAGGTGCCGATCCTGGTTCTTTGTATGCTGGTTGTGTTGTTTCCTATGGTGATCAATACGGTCCTGGGCATAGAAACCATTGACCATGCCCTGATCGATGCGGCTCGTGTCGAGGGCGCGTCGGGCTGGTCATTGCTGGCTCATATCGAGTTTCCTCTTGCCTTGCCTGCTGTTCTGGCGGCTATCCGTAGCGGCTTTACCCTCTCGATCACAGGGGCGCTTGTGGGCGAATTTGTTAGCGGTGGCGATCAAGGATTGGGTTCTCTGGTCATGGTGGGGCTGCATCAGTATAATACTCCGTTGTTGTTCGCGACGCTGATTGTCCTGGCCGCGCTAGCTACGGTCTATTATAGCTCTACCTGGTTGCTGGTAAAGTGGGCGCAGGCCATCTACTAGCGTTGTTTCAATCCCTCAGGCGGGTCGAGATAGCCACCAGCTTCTACCTCCTCTTTTGAGAGGGAGTATAACATCAAATCTGAAGATGTCAAGTGGAAATGTACTGGTCAGATGTGTAAATTTAAATTCGGTTAGGAGAGAACACACCGATGTCACTTCGTCATCGTTCATCTATTTGGCTGCCTCTTTTGTCTCCCCTGATCTTGCTTGCGCTGCTACTAGTGGCCTGCGGGGGAACTGCTACAGGCAACAATTCCGGTTCCAACACGTCAGGCGCGGCAAAAAATGTTTCCATTGGGCTTGGCTATATTCCTGATATCCAGTTTGCCCCATTTTATGTCGCGCAAAATAAGGGATATTATAAAGCTGCTGGCTTAAATGTGACCTTCAATCATGGCGTTGTGCCCGACCTGATCGGCTCGATGGTTGCTGGCAAAAGCGATTTTGTCTTCGCGGGCGGGGATGAGATGCTGGTGGCACGCGACAAAAATGTTAAGGTGATTAGCGTGAGCACGATCTTCCAGAAATATCCTGTCAGCCTGATCGTACCTGCCGATTCTCCCATTAAGTCCCTCGCTGATATGAAAGGGCATACGATTGGCGTCCCTGGCCCCTTTGGCTCGACCTATACCGGCCTGCTGGCACTGCTCCATAAAGCAAACCTGACCCTGTCTGATGTCAAAGTGCAATCAATTGGTTTTACCCAGGTGGCGGCGCTGATTGGGCACAAGGTTGACGCGGTCATGGGATACTCGAACAATGAGCCGCTGCAGCTCAGCAAGCATGGCTTCCCGGTGCGTACCTTTGATGTTTCGAACTATCAGCCGCTCGTCTCCAATGGTATTGTGACGACGGAAGAAACCTATCATAACCAGCCGCAACTGGTGCGTAGCTTTGTCCAGGCCACGCTCAAGGGGTTGAAGGATGTGATGGCTGATCCATCTGGAGCGGTAGAGATAAGTAAAAGCTATGTCCAGGGTATGGATACTGCCCAGGCGTTGAGTGTGCTCCAGGCAACCATCCCATTGTGGCAGGGAAATGGACCTCCCGGCTATAACGACAGCGCAACCTGGGACGCCACGGCGAAATTCCTGGCGACGGAAAAAATGATCGCGCCAGTGAAAGATGTCTCGCAGGCGTACACCAATCAAACGGTATCGTGAGCCTGTTGCCAGCTGAACTGCTATAAAAAATGTCTCCGACCATGTACAAAATGGTTGGAGACATGTTAGGCCGATCAATGCTCTTTACGGCAAAGCGTAAATTGCCAGATTTTTGAAGGAGACAGTCGTGCCTGCGTCAGCCGCAAGCCCTATA
>DASTZT010000226.1:0-8166 GCA_035764225.1 Ktedonobacteraceae bacterium | reverse complement strand
CGCATGCCGAGCAGAGACATCCCTAGATAGCCCACCGGCAGGAAGAAAGAGGCAGCGATCCCACCGATGAAGTGCAATATATTGCCAAGAGGGCCAGCTTGAGCTGTAGCGAAGATGGCCTGACGGAGAAGACCAGCAGGCCAGGAGAAAACAAAGAGGGCAACACTCAAAGGGCCCAGGATGATGGACGCCGCAAAGGCGTAGCGTTGGATCTTGAACGCGCTGGAAAGTTCCGTTTGTTCTGACTTGGATGCAGACAGTTTCATCTGGCTACTCCTTCTTTCTGGCTGGATAAGTTGACCGCTTTTGCCTCTGCTATTCTACCAGGAGCTATTCTGAGTCCTGAGAGCTAGCTTCTCGGCTAAGAGCTTGAAGCATACCACTATAACGCATATATTCAAAGAGCCACTTTTTGCCCACTTCCTCATACCATTTTGCGTTTTTCCCGCTTGCCAGAGTCTGCTCAAGCATCTCTGTAGCAGCCTGGGGACGTGTTTCTGCGAGGAAATAGACTGAAACCAGGCTGATGACGGCCATAAAACCAGCAGGTTGAGGGAAATCGGCCAGGAGGCTCCTTGCTGCGTCTGACGCGGAGTATCACGCGTGCAGCATGTGGCTGATAACTTCGGCGGCCAGGCGTTCCATTTGCTCGGTTTCCTCGAAAAGCAGGTTGAGCAGGATAAGCTCAGCTCCTGCGTCTGCGACCGCGCGTAGGCCAGCGATGCAGGCTGAGGGTGGACCGTAGACGGCGATACCGGTCAGGCCAGAGACCCCATAGATGCGCTGAAGTGCTGCATCGACGCGCGTTTGGGCGCGGGTGGTGTCGTCGTCGATAGCGATGTAGACGCGTTTGGCGATCTGAAAAGTGGAGGGTTTTTGTGCTGCTTCTGCCAACGCAGCGCGAAGGATCTGGACTTGTCCGGCAAACTGGGCGGTCGTCGATCTGCCAGCCCCAAAGAAGCCACTGCCGTAGCGAAGAGCGCGACGCACGGCTGCCGGGTGACTACCCCCAATCCAGAGCGGAGGGTAAGGCTTCTGGAATGGTTTGGGCTCTATCGCCGCGTCCTCAAGCTGCCAAAAGCGGCCAGCAAAGGTAACGTGGGGATCGGTCCAGCAGCGCTTCATGAGCTGGAGTCCTTCGGTAAAGCGAGCGACGAAGCTGGTAGGATCAACGTCGAAGGCCGAAAACATGCTTCTCTTGCCGCCAGTGGCAATGCCGACCTCGACCCGCCCGCGACTGAGTTGGTCCAGCGTACTAATACTTTTGGCCAGGTGGAGCGGATTGTGCAATGGGCTGACAAAAACGGCACAACCCAGGCGAAGCTGCTCTGTGCAAGCCGCAGCGAAGCTCATGAGTTCGAGCGGAGCCAGGGTAGGTGCGGAGCCAAGCACGGCTTCTTGCGTCCAGGCGCTGTGGAAGCCGAGGGCTTCTGCTCTGGTGAGGTAGTCACGCAACCTGATCGGATCGAATGTGCCATCGGGAACCTGTTGCGGGATGGAAAGAGCAAAACGCATCGCAGCCTCTTGAGTGAAGAGAATTTCTGGAACAAAAGACGTAAAGCAACGATGTTCGATACATTCAGTATAGCTGCGGCGCGTAAGTCCGTCAAGGGGCACGCTTTTCCTGCTCAGACAAGACTGGCAGTGAGTGCGAAGGTTTCGGCAGGTGAACGGTAAAACAGGAACCTCGGTCCACCTGACTCTCGACGACGACCGATCCGCCATGCATGCGCACGATCCAATCAACAATGGAGAGTCCCAAGCCGCTGTGACTTTCTCCCGTCTGTCTTCGTGCAGCATCAGCACGAAAAAAACGTTCAAAGATGAGCGGGAGATGCTCAGGAGCGATGCCTATCCCGGTATCACGAACGACGAGTTGTGCTGCCGTGTCGGAAGCCCTCAGGCTTACTTGCACCTGGCCGCCGGGGTTGGTATAGCGCAGAGCGTTGTCTACAAGATTGATGATCACTTGAATGAGTCGCGCCTCATCCCCGATGACCGTCACGGGTTGGGATACCTGCACAGTCAAGGCAATCCCCTGCTGTTGTGCAAGCCCATCTGCATTGGCCCCTACAGCTTCCACCAACCGATCAAGACGGACGGGTTCACGTTCAAATCGTGCCTGCCCCTCATCTCCACGAGCCAATGCCAGCAGATCGTTGATGAGGTGCGAGAGACGTTCCGTTTCGGCGTGAATACTATGCAGAATCACTCCATAGTCCTCTTGACTCCGGGGTCGCAAAAGTGCAATCTCGGCCTTGTTGCGGATGACGGCGACCGGAGTACGCAATTCATGGGAGGCGTCGGCGACAAAACGGCGTTGGCGGGAAAACGCTTGCTCAAGCGAGTCAAGCATCTCATTGAGCGTCACTGCCAGGTAGTGGACCTCATCACGCACTACCGGTACTGGCACGCGTTGGTGTAAATCTCCCCCAGTGATTTTTCTCGCCGTTTCCGCCAACCGCTTCATCGGTGTAAAAGAACGTGCAGCCAGCCAGGAACTGCCTATCGCGCAAGCCGTCAACACGAGAAAGCCGACCACAAGCAACGCCGCTACCAAACGATGCAGTAACTCGTGGAGCGGCTCAAGGGACTCGCCGACCTGGATCACAGCCATCGCTTTGCCTCCACTCGTCAGAGTGCTACTGTACAGCCGCACTTCTTGATCGCTGGTCGAGAGCACTGTGCCTTGCCAGGGCGTGCCTGCAAGCGGTTGGGTGACACTCGTCGTCGGAACGCGTAAGGCCTGGAAGGCCGGGGTTGCCTCTAACAGGTTGCCATGTGAATCCAGTACACGAACCAGGGCTCCCCGATTGACATCAGAGCGTTCCGTCTCCACATGCGCTTGTCCAGCTCCGGGAATCGCTGCCGTTCCAGTGCCCAGCGTCACCGCGCCATGCACGACTATCAGGCTGGCAGCGACCTGCTGGGCACGAATCTGGAGGTCCGTATCGACGCTGGCCTCCAGGGAGGACTCAAGGTATTGATAGAACACAGCTCCGGTGAGCAGAAGCAGCACCGCGAAGGCAGTAGTATAACAGGCCGCCAGTTGCCAGCGCAAACTCAACGGCACAGATCGCTGTAGCCTCAGGAGCCTCGGAGAAAGGTTCCTCATGACACCGGCTCCTTTAATTGATAGCCAGCTCCCCGCACGGTCTGGATCAAGTCAGATTCTCCTGCCGCACAGAGAGCCCGGCGCAGGTTACGAACGTACACATCAATCACATTGGAAAAATGGTCTGCGTCCAAATTCCACAGATGCTCTGCAATGGTTGTCCGACTCAAAATCTCACGCGGACGGCTCATCAACAAATGCAGCAAGGCATATTCCTTATTCGAAAGGGAGAACGGTCGTTCGCCCCGCTTGCCTTCGTGGGTGCGCGTATCCAGGGTGAGGTCAAGAAACTGCAAGACTGGTGAACGATCCGCCGCATCGCGACGCAGCAGCGCGCGTACCCGCGCCTCTAGCTCCCGAAAAGCAAACGGCTTGACCAGATAATCATCCGCGCCCAAATCGAGTCCTTGCACCCGGTGATCCACTTCTCCAAGTGCGGTCAGAAACAAGATCGGCATCCGTTTGCGCTGCGCTCGCAGCCTTCGACAGACCTCCCAGCCATCAAGCTCTGGCAGCAAGATATCCAGGATCAATAAATCATAGGGCACGAGGCTCGCCAGCGTGAGCGCATCTTCTCCATTGGTCACCAGATCCACCGCATAATGATACTCTTCCAGGCCAGTTTTCAGGTCTGGCCCCAGTTCGGGGTGATCTTCCACCACTAACACACGCATCGCTTTCTCGGCTCGCTTTCTCCCATCCCCAGGACGGGAATCTTCACAGGGATGGCCACTATTTTTTCTCCTTACTCTACCACGTTTACGTGAAGCGAGCATGAACCTTCCCCCTTTTTGGGAGACAGGTAATCCGGCGCATTCTGCACAGCAGGAAGAGTTTCTTGCTTGCCCATCAAAGCTGAAGCGCCCCTGACGGATTGCAGAGGCTGCCACATGGGAGCGTTAGGCACTTCATATTCACTTCATGTGTACCTGCTATAGTACCCCCAAATACCTATGGGCCAGACGTGATGCTCTCTGATGAGAAAGCGTACCTGGAAGAGGGGAGCAGACAGCACCCTTGCCTTTATCTGCATCTCGTTTGAATAGCGGTACACCCTGGAAGGATGACGCAATAGTATGCAACAACACGATCTGAACCAACAACCTCGTTCAAGAACGATGCGATATCTCGTCGCGGCAGTGTCGCTCCTGGTGGTTGCCGCTCTTGGCTTCCTGCTCATCAGGAACATGTTGGGAACCAATACTGGGGTTCCTCAACAGACGGCTTTATCCCCCCTCTCACTGTCTACCCCGACTCCCTCACCAACTCCTTCACTGCCTACCTCCATCAAAACGGTGTTTGTGATCGTGATGGAAAACACGAACTGGTCTGATATTACCAGTTCACAGACGCCGTATATCGCAAATACGCTGGTGCCGATGGGAGCCCATACCGAACAGTATTATAACCCTCCTGGGAACCACCCCAGCTTACCCAATTATTTGTGGCTGGAGGCCGGAACCAACTTTGGCATCACCGAGGATGGCGATCCCGCGACCTATCATCAAAGCACCACCCAGCATCTCACCACGCTATTGCAGCAAAAAGGTATCCCCTGGAAAGCCTATGAAGAAGATATTTCAGGAACAGATTGCCCATTAGAAAATATCGGGCGCTACGCCGTGCGTCATGACCCCTTCGCCTTTTTTGATGATGTGACGGGAAACATGAACCCCCAATCGAGCTATTGTATCCAGCATATTCGACCCTACAGCGAGCTGGCCACCGATCTCGCCCACAATAGCGTCGCCCGCTACAATTTTATTACGCCCAACACCTGTGATGATACGCACGATTGCCCCCTGTCTGACGGCGACACCTGGTTGTCGCACGAAGTTCCGACCATTCTCGCCTCCCAGGCGTATCGTGACGGAGGGGTGCTCTTTCTCACCTGGGATGAAGCTGAGGCGGGAGATGGACCCATTGGCCTGATTGCCCTTTCCCCATTCGCCAAACCCCATTATGCCAACACGATCAACTATACCCATAGCTCGCTGCTGCGCACGTTTGAGGAAATCTTTGGCGTCTCCCCGTTGCTTGGTGATGCCGCCAATGCTCAGGATCTCAGTGATCTGTTTACCATCTCTTTCACAAAGAAACATTAAGCGGAACGTAATATATTGCCAATTTTTCTTAGCTCTCAAAGAAATCCATTGTAGAGTAATTATGTTTTTTTAAAGAGGCATGATCTATTTACCCATCAACGGTCGAGCTGCTCCTCTTGTTTAGAAAAAGAAGTTGACAGCTCTTTCTTTTTCCTGAGAGAGCGTCCATGTGGAGAGAATCAGAGGCGGGCACGCGCAAGCAACGCTTGAAGACCAACACAACGAGCTGTGAGAACCTGCGCCCGGCTGATCCAACCGCAATACCCGCCGTGCTCAAAGCGTGATCCATCAGTTGGCGCATTGCTGCGTGGCAGATCGGTAATATCGATCATAAAAAAGTGAGCGATGGTATCAGCCTGCTTGGTCAGATAGCCAGAGCCGAGCGAGACAAGTTGAGAAGTGTTGGCCAGGACGCCAGCTTCTTCATAGAGTTCTTTGAGGGCAATATGCAGTGGATCAGTTTCTGGTTCGCACTGACCAGTGATAGCATACAACTCGATCTGTTGGCTGTGGGCAGGGCACGCTTCAAAACGGCCAAGCAGGTAGGTATCTCGTTTGGGGCAACGATAGGGCAGAAGATAAACAACAGAATTCCCGGTGTGAGTAAAAATGTAATCATCACGATTGATGACGTTCAGCCGAGAATGAGCAAAAAGAACTGTTTCCACGGGATTCTCCCTCTCGCTATGCTCTGACACCGTACTGTTCAAGATTATCTGGGAAATACAAAGACTACGTACGAAAAACCTCTACCTCTCCGATTTCCAATTTGACACTCATAATACTCGTGATCGCGGTCATCTTGATAGTGAAACGGCAGTCAACACCATCAATTTGAAATTCCGCACATTTCTCCAACGACTTGAACGAGGCAAAAGGCATCACTAGCCTCACAAGCTCCTGCTCGTTACGTTTCAGAAAAAAGATTTGGTGAGAAAAATTATCTCTGCGCATATATTCCAAAGCGTGTTCTGTCCCATTTAAAAGAAAGAGAATCATGCCTCTGTTACCTTCTCTAGAAGGTTGGTAAGTAACACGTATCTTCGTTGGCCTGGGTGTAGGAAGAACAGCTCCCAGGTCTGATTTTTGAATACCAAGGATACCTCGAATCAATTGGCGAAGAGGATCGGGTCTCTCTTTATGAAAATCGACCCACATCATGCCCTTTAAAAAGATCGGGATGTCAGGTTCTAAAGGAGCGTTCTTCATTATTACAGGTATGACGGGACAGCCACGACTGACAAATTCACGTAGGAATGCTTCCGATTCAAGCCACTGCCAGTTTCTTATTCCATGAGCACCAAAGAAGACCGCAACCGATTTGATGTGTGCTATCTGGTCTTCCAATGCACGCTGCCAGGGTTGCCCTGGTAATAATTCCCATTCATCTAACCAGGGCCTGATCTTCTCTTTTTGTAGCTGTCGTCCAATTTCTCTGACTTCTTCCTTATCAAGGCTGTTATGACAAAGAAAGACATCGAATTTCTTTATTTTATTACTAGATGGCATACCATTGTTACTTTCTTGAAGTGCTGGAAGAGGTACATGCGCGACATCAGGGAGCACTGCTTGATCTGAGTCATTTCGTCGAGGCATCGTTTGTTGTGTGACATATTCTTTAATGAAGTGCAGAATGTAGATAGCAGAGACACGAGATGCGTAGTCATGATAGTTGTCATTCTTCTGTCCGTCCGCGTAGTCACATACACCCTTGACGACCAATGCATGAGTATGTGGCAAGGAACGAAGCGCGAGATAGAAGGTGGCAGCCTCCATATCAAGCGCAATTGTTTTCCGGTTTCGGTACTCAGTCAACCAGGGAAATGGATTGTCTACACGGACCGCCATCCCTGATGCCATCGGAGCTATATGGCACGCTGATTGTGCAAGGTCGTTTAAGAGGCGACACTTCAATGCATTGACTGGTTTTCGCCAGCTATCAAAGCCTCTCACATATTGTATCACGCGTGATGTTGGATGAGCCGTTTTCATTTCTGGCTGCCGCAATTGTCCATCGGGTCCGCCCACTATTTTCCCTTCTTCATAATGATAGGCATATTCAGCAACGACCAGATCACCTACGTGGACTTTTTCTTGATATCCTGCACACAATCCCGTCATGGCAGCGAAACGAGGACGGAACTCCTCTAAAAAGGGCCTGAGATCTAAGCCTGTGCGCACAGGGCCGCTTTCAGGCAGCCAACTTACCAATACCGTCAGAGGTTCTCCACAATGATTCTGAATGGTAGACCACCTGTATTCATATTGATCTAAGCGACTAAAGGCTTTAGTAAAGGATACTGCGTAGTGTAACTGGAACTCATCAATGAGCGCACTAGCCTCTTCATATAAAGCGCAAACAATACAAACATCAAACAGGCGAGGCTGTTTTTCCATCACGAGTGTCCTTCTTCCCGCGTCCAGCAGACAAATTGCTTTAGTTGGCTGGTGTTATATAGCTGAATCCTCATACCTTGGCAGGCATTTTGCTGCTGCTAAAGGTTCGTTATCTGGACGGGATCGAAATTTATTGTGGGCCCTATAAAAGGGTTTTCCTGGATCGCAACAGTAAGCGTATACGTCGTATCCTGTGTGGGAACAAAGGCAAAGATTGCTTGTATCTTTACTGGATCGCTGTTCGCAAGAGTACCACTCTTCGGAGTAACATTCGCAGGAATCTGATTTTGCGCCCCACTGGCTAACAACTCAAATGTACCTATTCCGTAGTCCATGCTGCTTCCTGATACATTTTGCAGAGAGATATTCCAGATCATATTCCCGTTTGCAGCATTAACCTGAATAGTTGTGATTGTCACACGAATGGGGTCATTACAATTTGTTCCACAGGTTAACAACAGATTCTCAGTAATTGTCCCGCTTGGAACTGTGGCTGCAGGTGTAGATTGCGTTGCAGCAGACGTAGATGTGGGTTGCGTCGGCTGCGTT
>DASTZT010000225.1:0-5715 GCA_035764225.1 Ktedonobacteraceae bacterium | reverse complement strand
ATAAAGGACAAAGGGCACCGCAATACCATCGGTGGAGACCAGGAGCACATCATGGTCCGAGAGGCTCGTGCGTGAGAGATGGACCAGCCGATGCGCCAGATCATGCTGGTAATAGCGATGGGCATACAGGTGCATCTGGGTAGCATCGCCGTTGTGGGGAAACTCGATCACGATGGCTTGCCCATCGAGATAGAGGGCCACAAAATGGCTGGTTCCACCATGACCGACTGTGTAGTCAGCCTGGGTGATGCGGCTGTCGCCATAGTGCCACTGGAGGTCTATCTGATGCCAGCCAGAGACGGCGCTGGTCCAGAGCACAATGAGAGCCAGCATCACCAGCATGCCCACGCCGAGGGGCAAGAGGTAAGGTGATGCAGTGCTCACGCCCCAGGAGAGTACACAGCGCGTAAGGCTGCGCGGTGGTTCTGTCTCCGATGTGCTGTGGTCTTCCGTGCTGCGCAGACGCTGGCAAGAGTGTGGTGCGGGAACGGCTGGTGAGACGCGTAGGCGGCTTTGACGTGGAGGTATCGGCGCACGGCCTTTCGGGAGTGTGACGTGAAATGGTTGGGTGGGAAACTCTGGCAAATAGCCATCTTCGCCCTCTTCGAGATGATCGAGCGGAGCGTCATCAAAAGGAACAGGTCGCTTAGTCTGTTGCATACGAGCATCCTGCTTTCTTGCTTGGTTGCTTGACACGGCCTGCCTGCTTATGATAAGACAAAGGCAGACCGTTGGACAGTGTATGGGTGTTGTAAGAGAGACAGTCTACAAGGGACGACGGTTAGGACGCGTGGGTCTGTCTTGCTTGCAACGAGGACAGGCTCACGTTTTTCTTTGGTATGACCTCTTTTCTGATTAGACTTCGTGTCAACGCTGTTTTTCTGCTTGCTACTAGAAATTTCACAGTCATAATAACGATGAAACAAGGCTATACGATACTATAACGTCCTTGTTATAATGATATTGTACATGATTATACTATATTGTGTCAAGTTCTTTAATAGGCTCTTGTTTGATGGGAGTATGTATGGTAACATGAAGCAAATTCTAACAAAGCTAGGTGTAGACAATGACGATACAGAGATGGGTACCGATGAGGGAAGCAGCTAGGCTTCTACAAGCAGAGGGTTTCAAAGTTAATGCTAATCTTATCTCACGCCTAGCCAATCGTGGTACTATACAGACAAGAGACGATCCTATAGATGCTAGAGTACGTCTCGTTGATCTTGATGAATTGCGTAGGCTGCTTGCGACTCGCCGTAGTGAGCCTTCTGATGAGAACGCTAACGACGACCTAGAGTAGTTCCCTTAGAGAGGATACAAATGCCTTTAAGAGCATGTGCCAGAGATCGCTCTCAATGATATTGGTTTGACATTGATGTAAAGATCATGGTTACAAAAAATATGAAAGATGTTACTACGTATTTGTTAGGAGTAAGATATGCCCGAAATTCAAGACGCTCCCAACGAGAAGAATCAGGTCGCAGATGGTGGACAGCTCACATTAGAGCAAGCGGGCAAAAGCGAAGAGGAACAGCTTGCGGCCCGCGTGGCTACCCTGCGCCATCAGATTGAAGAGGCAAATTATCAATATTACATTCTAGACAATCCGACCCTGACCGACGCCGAATATGACCGGTTGATGATCGAATTGCAGCGTATCGAACGAGAGCACCCGGAGCTAATCACACCCGATTCCCCCACTCAGAGCGTTGGAATCTCTCCGACACAGGGAGCTTCCCAACATCGTCACCCCCTGCCGATGCTCAGCCTGGCCAACGCCCGCAACGAACAAGAGCTGCAAGACTGGTACAGACGCGCCCGTAATATTCTCCCTGGCGCTACCTTCTCCTATGTCTGCGAACTGAAAATCGATGGCTTAGCAATGGCTTTGACGTACGAACAAGGCAAACTCATTATCGGCGCGACTCGCGGCGATGGCATCATTGGCGAAAACTGGACCTCTAATGTGCGCACGATCCGCGCCATTCCCCATAAACTACGTGGAGAGGAGAACATTCCTCAAAGAGTGGAGGTGCGTGGCGAAATTTATATGCCCATCAAGAGTTTTGAACGCCTGAACGAAGAGATGAGCGACGATAAACTTTTCGCCAATCCGCGCAATGCCGCCGCTGGCTCGCTACGCCAGAAGGATGCACGCATTACGGCAACCAGACAGCTTAACTTTTTTGGCTACCAGATCGGTTACGTTCAAGGCGTGCCCATTCGTACGCACTGGGAGGCGCTACAGTTAATCCGCGAATGGGGCTTCCCGGTTAATCCGCATATCGCGCTGGCTCATTCGCTGGAAGAGGTGCTGGACTACTGCAACAAATGGGAAAAGGAACGCTTCGATCTGCCCTACGAGATCGATGGCGTCGTTATCAAAATCAACGATCTGGCGCAACAGGAAGAGCTGGGCACGGTCTCCCGCGATCCACGCTGGGCCATTGCCTTCAAGTATCCCCCCATCCAGGTTGCCACCCAGTTGCTTGATATCCGCGTCAATATCGGGCGTACCGGCTCGGTCAATCCCTGGGCGATGCTCGAACCGGTCAATATTCGTGGCGTGACCGTTTCGCGTGCCGCCTTGCACAACGAAGGCGATATCCAGCGCAAGGACTTGCGTATTGGCGATTGGGTTTTGTTGCAACGAGCGGGAGAAGTTATTCCCCAGGTGGTCAAACCAGTGGTAGAGCGCCGTACGGGGCAGGAACAGGTCTATCACTTGCCGGAGCATTGTCCACTCTGCGATACACCCATCATTCGCATTCCAGACCAGGCTATGGCCTACTGTCCCAACACGAAATGTCCCGCCCGCAACCTGGAGGGCCTGATCCATTTTGTCTCTAAAGAGGCAATGGACATCAATACCATTGGCGAACGCATGTGCGAGCAACTCGTCAACGCTGGATACGTCAAAAGCGTTGCTGACTTCTATAGCCTGACGCGCGAGCAGCTCTTGCAATTAGAAGGTGTCAAGGAAAAGAGCGCCGACAACATGCTGATAGCGATTGAAGCGAGCAAGCAGCAGCCTTTATCGCGCCTGCTCTTTGGCCTCAATATCCGCTATATGGGCGAGAAAACGGCGCAGATTACTGCGCAGGCATTCGGCAATATAGATCAGCTACTGGCAGCAAGCGAGGAGCAGATCAACGCGGTGCCGGGGATTGGCCCTAAGATTGGCCACAGCTTATATACCTGGCTGCCAGATCCAGAAAATCAGGCTCTGATTGAGCAATTACGCCAGGCTGGCTTGAATATGCAAGAGGAGCAGCATACCATCGACGGTCCCTTAACGGGCCAGACCTTCCTACTCACCGGGCGGCTCACCACCATGACGCGCACAGCGGCTGAGGACGCGATCAAGCAACTCGGCGGCACCATCGCTGGCGGCGTCAGCAAGTCACTCAGCCATCTGATCGTCGGAGAAGATCCCGGCTCCAAGCTGGCGAAAGCGCAAAAAGCGGGCGTACCCGTCCATGACGAACAATGGCTGGTAAATATGTTGCAGGAGCATGCTACACATGCAACAAGCTAGCATTGTACCAATGGAGGCGTATAGTAACGCCTCCAGATTTTTTTATGGAGATAGAAGCTGATGAGAATTGCTACTTTTGTCGAGATTGCTGAGGAATTTCAGGAAAGAGTCAATAAGGCGGTATGGTGCAATGTTGCCACGATTGATACGAAGGGGCGTCCGCGCTCGCGAATTTTACATCCCATCTGGCAAGGACAAGTCGGATGGATTACCACGCGGCGTAGCTCGCCAAAAGAGCAGCATCTTGCGGAGCATCCTTTTGTCTCGCTAGCCTATATTGCGAATGTGGTGAAGCCAGTCTATGCCGATTGCAAAGCTGTGTGGATAGAAGATCCAGCCATCAAGCAAGGCATCTGGCAACTTTTACAAACTACGCCGCCTCCGCTGGGATTCGATCCCGCTCCCATCTATGGCAGCGTCGATAATCCCGAATTTGGCTTGCTCAAGCTCATTCCCTGGCGCATAGAAGTTACCTCCGTAGCAACTGTACCGGCAGAACGTAAAATATGGTATGCGAGCGAAAGCGTAGAGTCATCTTTATAAAGGAGGCTGGAGATGTTCAATGTCTGTCCCCAATGTGGCGAATACTGCGTCGAGAAAACAATCGATCCCGCCGGACCTTTCGCCGTCTGCCCGTTTTGTCAGCATGCCCATCCTTTTCTGCAACAACCGTTGTTCATCATCACAGGTCCGAGCGGGGCAGGCAAAACGACCGTTTGTCTAGCATTAACTACGCTCATGAACGAATGCGTCATTATAGAGTCGGATATCCTCTGGGGCTTACTGCCAGCTACAGCAGAGAACAACTATAGTGAGTACCGTAATGTCTGGTTGCGCATTGCAAAAAATATCGGCCAGGCAGGCCGTCCGGTGGCGCTCTGTGGAACTGCCATTCCTGAGCAATTTGAAGCATGCCCTGAACGTCGGTACTTCTCGACGCTGTACTATCTCGCAATTGTCTGTGATGATGCCTTATTAGAGGAGCGTCTGAAACTCCGCCCTCAGTGGCGCGAATCGGGTTCCGGCGAAGTTATCGAGCGGATGCTTCAATTTAATCGCTGGCTCAAAGAGCATGCAACCACTACTAAACCAGCAATGACACTTTACGATAACAGCCATCGATCAATTCAAGAGACAACCAGCGACGTTGCTCAATGGATACGTGAGCGACTTTAGGGCTGGCCTCGCTCAGTTCCGACGCAAATGGCTCATGCCCAAGCTTGTCAGCTTAACCGAGCTTAGTCCTATCATCTCTCAAGTAGGAGATTTTGCCCCGCTAGACTCATTCTTCCATCGACATCGCTTTTTCAAAATATCAATGTATTCCTATCAGTGGAGTATACAACCAGACATATAGTTGTATTTTCCTTTAAAGTAGGGTATGCTGTTTTTAACATCTGGCGCAAACACTCGCACCAACAGAGACAGCAACGTTGAGCGAGAGCGTTCATGCGAAGAGAACTTCAAGGTGCCATTGTAAGTTCGTATCTTAGGCAAGAAAGGTCCCCAGTAGATGGGGGGCAGACGAGTTTGGCTTGAAAAACAGGCAAACTGGGAGATAAGCAATGACAACCTCAAAATCCATGATCGGCTTGTTTGGAGTCCTCGTAGTATTGATGAGTCTCTTCCCATTTCTTCCCTTCAACAAGATCGCGAGGGCCGCTGCCGCCACGCCCATCAGTGTTTACGGGGTCTGGCAATGCAGTAACGACGCCTGTCTCTGGGGCAGTGTACGCAGCGTGACGGAGTTCGATAGCAAAAATCATTGGCTCATTGATCGGGGGGATGGGGTTCCTTCCGTCAACCTCGTCATCCTCAGCTTCGTTAACCCGCTCAAGCTCCTCAACAAGACCACCGATGCGCAAACATCGCAAGGCGTTCCCATTGGGATGACAGCCGATATCGTGAACTATTTCAAGAGCCACCAGATCCGCGTCATGCTCTCCATAGGAGGGATTACCTTTGTCAACGACTGGAATCAGGCCTTGAGTACTACTACAGGTGCTACCCAGCTCGGACTTAACGCGGCGGCAGTGGCTCAGCAATTAGGTGTGGGCATTGAAATTGATTATGAAGAAGCCAACAGCCCCAATCTCAGCGGGCTTCAAGCATTCATCACCGCCTATCGCTCCCAACTCCCCTATGATCCAACAGGCTCTAATCCTGCCGCCCGG
>DASTZT010000224.1:0-2659 GCA_035764225.1 Ktedonobacteraceae bacterium | reverse complement strand
CGCTCAAGTCCCGTTGCTGCACCGCAAGGGATGTTGCCGCCCGAAAGCGTGGGGAGCGCGGCCCATGCCAGCGGCGAGTCTTGCCTTTTCTATGTTGGCGTGACGCGAGCGCGTGAGCATCTGATCCTGAGCTATAGCGAGCGTTATGGTAAGCAAAAGTATAAGCCCTCGCCCTATCTGGATGCGCTGGAGACAGGAGTACCTGCTGCTCGTATTACCCGCTTACGGTGGGAGCCGGAAGCCTTCAACCTGACTAAGAACGCAGACGACCAGCCAGAGGCCGTGCTATCCGATCCTGGCGAAGAGTTTATCAATGCGATGAAGCCCAAAACGTTGAACATCAGCGCCATCGAGGCCTATCAGCGTTGCCCACGCCAGTATGCCTATAGCAGCATCTATCGTTTTGGCAATCAGGCCGACACATATCGGCTCTTCTGGCAGGCAACGCACAAAGCTGTTGAGGAACTCCACAAACGCGCGCAGCAGGAGGTTACTGACACTGGACAGAAGCGGGTGCCAGCAGAGGAGGAGGCGCGAGAGCTGTATACGCAGCACTGGCAGGCTCTGGGAGGGCATCTTGCGCCTTTCGCGGAAATGTACGAGGAACATGGACATAGCATCATCGAGGCGGTGCGGCGCAATTTAACCACGCAAGAGCATGTGACGTGGGAGACGCGCTCGCGCTATGACGTAGAGATCGCAGGCAAAACTGTGCATGTCACAGTAGATCGTATCGAAGCCTCAAACCAGGCAAGCGAGCCAGTGAAGTTTGTGCGCACGCGCTTTGGCAGGCGCAAAGACAAGCCAACCGCCGAGATGCGCGAACTATTCTACCTCCTGGCCTCGCGCCAGCAGCATCCGGGGCAGAGTGTTGAGCTGCACAGCCACAACATGAGCACGGGCGAGATTGTGCCGCTCAAAATGACGGCCAGGAAGGAACAGAGCCTTTTTGAGGATGTGGAGCAGAGCATTCAGGGGCTGGAAGATAACCAGTATCCCGCGAAACCACAAGAGCCATTTCGTTGCCCTGGCTGCCCCTTCTTCTTCATTTGTCCTGCCTGACACATCCTGAGTAGTCACATCGTTATGGCTCTTACTGGGAGTTGTCGTACACGCCACGATACTGGGCGGGCAGCATGGTGGCAATGCTATGCATCACCTTCTCAGTGGCGCTATTAATATCTTCGCGCGTCATTTTGGCTCCTTGAGGTTTTAGCTCGATTGGTTCGCCATAGGCAATAGTGACGCGAGCGCCAAATTTTTTAAGCGCATGTTCGCTGCCCCAGATTGCCACTGGTATCACCGGGACGGCAGAACGTAAGGCGATCATCCCCAGTCCGGCATGACCTTGCGCCAGGGTGCGCGTCTTGCTGCGTGTGCCCTCAGGGAAAATGACCAGCACCTTGCCATTTTTCAGCTGTTCATCGGCGGTGCGCATCGATTGGCGATCAGCCTCACCGCGCTTTACGGGGAACGCTCCTAAAAAGCGGACCAGCCAGCCAGCTTTGCTGTAGAACGTCTCCTCTTTTGCCATATACACAACTTTCCCTGGGATATAAGCGGCGACCAGCGGAATATCGGTCCACGAGAGATGGTTGGAGGCAATAATATATGGACCTCTTTTGGGGATGTTGTAGCGCCCACGCACGCTTACTCTAGCCAGCAGCGCAAAAACAAAAAGGACCACCCAGCGTAACATCTCGTAAGCTATGCGCGGTGTGGAGTATGGAATGTATAAATTTTTCTCAGGCTTGCCGGATTTCTCCGATTTCCCCACCTCTGTTTGAGTGGCTCTAACCTCCTGTGTCATACCCTGTCCTCCAGATAGTGATAAATAAACTCCAACACTTGCGAGATGCTGAGATGATCGGTCTCTACAATAATGGCGTCTTTTGCAGGCTGCATGTTCGCATGATCGATGCTGTCACGACGCTGAATGTCTTCCACCACTGCTGTCAAAGAAGGCAGGAGCGGGTTGTGTTCTCCCATGCGCCCCATCAGTTCGCTATGACGGCGGCGAGCCCGCTCTTCCACGCTGGCGGTAAGATAAATTTTGAGTTCCGCCTTTGGCAAAACTACGGCTCCGATATCACGCCCTACCATCACGACATGGCCGCGTTCCGCCATTGCTCGCTGCTGGGCAATCAGAATTGCACGCACCTCTGGATGGGCCGAAACGGTTGATACCGCGCCTGTCACTGCCGCGTTGCGAATATCCCAGGTGATATCGCGGCCATGTACCGTCACGGTATATTGTCGTCCATCCGCTATACGGGGTTTACTAATGACAATCTCAGCCTGCCGGGCTAGCTGCTCTAGAGTTGGCCCATTACTGATATCCACGCCTTCATGCAATGCCAGCCAGGCGACGGCGCGATACATAGCTCCGGTGTCGATGTAGAGATAGCCCAGGCGGCGGGCTAAGTGTTCACCAATGGTGCTTTTGCCTGAGCCTGCGGGGCCGTCTATGGCAATGCAGCGTGGCTCTCGCATGAATCCTCCACAAGTTGATGAGAAATACTCCTATTGGTATCTTACCACTCCAGATTCTAGCATGTCTAGAACCTGTTTATGCCTGCGGCCCTGCATCCTCCTGCATTTTTAGCCTTCATCAAGCTCTGCGGAGCGTTGCCGTATTTTAGTGATTTCATCCGCCGTC